>JAJZLD010000116.1 GCA_021803785.1 Pseudomonadota bacterium
CAGTGGGCGATCGATGCCGTGAAGATTACTTCCAGGTCTCGGCGCTGGCCTCACGTTTCCCTCGCGCCCAGTGGGATGCTGTGCCTTGCCGAGTCGAAGCGAACGTCGATCGAATCCTGAGCCTGCTTCATGAGTACGGTGCCAAAGCAACATTTTTCACCTTGGGGTGGGTTGCCGAGCGATATCCGAAACTTGTGCGTCTGATCGTCATGGAAGGGCATGAACTTGCGAGCCATGGCTATGGCCACGAGCGGGCAAGTGCCCAGACGCCGGAAGCCTTCCGGGCAGATGTTTCTCTTGCGAAAGCGGTGCTGGAGGACATTTCCGGCGTAGAGATTCGTGGCTACCGCGCGCCTAGCTTCTCGGTTGGGGCGAAGAACCTGTGGGTGCACGATGTGCTCCGCGAAACCGGACATAGCTACAGCTCCAGCGTGTACCCGATCGCGCATGATCACTATGGCATGCCCGATTCGCCGCGGTTTCCGTACTACCTGACCAACGGGCTGCTCGAGATCCCGGTGACGACGGTACGTTGGGCTGGCCGTAATTGGCCCGCTGGCGGCGGCGGATATTTTCGCTTGTTGCCCTATCCGGTATCGCGTTGGTCCTTGAGGCGGGTGAACGAGTTGGACAAGCGTTCTGCAATCTTCTACTTCCATCCTTGGGAGATCGATCCCGACCAGCCGCGCGTCGATGCTGTCGATGCGCGGACGAAGTTTCGGCACTACGTAAACCTCGAACACATGGAAGGTCGGCTGCGTCGATTGCTGGGCGATTTCGCCTGGGATCGTGTTGATCAGGTGTTTCTTTCCAAGGCCTGAACGAATGATGCGAGATGCTGTGATGCAGCCGGTCGTCGTGCGGCGACTGGAATTGGCTGAGCGTGCGCGCTGGGATGCCTTCGTGCGCGCGTGCCCGTCTGCGACCTTCTTCCACCTGTCTGCTTGGCAGGGGTTGATCGAGAACCATCAAGGGCACGACACCTACTTTTTGCTTGCGGAGCGTGGCAGCGAAATCGTTGGCGTCCTGCCGCTGGCCGAAGTGCGGAGCCGTCTTTTCGGGCATTCCCTGTCCTCGCTCCCGTTCTGTGTATATGGCGGCGTTGCCAGTGAGGACGCGGAGGCTGTGGCTGCCCTTGAGCAGGAAGCTGAACGGATCGCTCAACGTCTCGGGGTGGGTCATCTGGAATATCGCAACGTCGCACCGAGGCATTCCGATTGGCCTAGCCAGGATCTCTACGTGACATTTCGTAAGACGCTGGCGGCCGATGACGAGGCGAACATGGCGGCGATTCCGCGGAAGCAGCGGGCGATGGTGCGTAAAGGCATCAAGAACGGCCTGATCGCCAGCTGTGACGCCGACGTGAATCGGTTTTTCTCGGTGTATGCCGACAATGTGCGCCGCCACGGCACGCCGGCCATGTCCCGCCGCTGGTTTGCGGCGCTGATGGACGCCTTCGCCGATGATTGCGAAGTCATGACGGTCACAACGGCCGATGGTGCGCCGCTGTCGAGCGTCCTGAGCTTTTTCTTTCGCGATGAGATCCTTCCGTACTACGCTGGGGACCTGCCTGCCGCGCGTGACCTCGCCGCAAATGATTTCAAGTACTGGTCGCTGATGTGTCGCGCCCTCGAACGCGAGTGCAAAGTATTCGATTACGGCCGTAGCAAGGTGGGCACCGGCCCGTATGCGTTCAAGAAGAACTGGGGCTTTGAGCCGACGCCGCTCGCCTATGAATACCGTTTGTTCAAGCGCGACAGCATCCCACAGAACAACCCGATGAATCCGAAGTACCGCGCGTTCATCGCGCTCTGGCAGCGCCTGCCATTGGCCGTGGCCAATCGTCTTGGGCCGATGATTGTCCGCAACCTGGGTTGACCGGTATCGATGAGCAAGCCGTCGCTACTGTATCTGGTGCACCGTATCCCCTATCCCCCGAACAAGGGCGACAAGGTCAGATCTTTCAATCTGCTGAAGTATCTTTCGCGTCACTATCGGGTTTACCTCGGCGCCTTCGTCGATGATCCGGCTGACGAACAGCATGTTGCGGCGCTTTCCGAATGGTGTGAGGGCGTGCACTGCGAGCGGTTGGCGCCGCGCTGGGCGCGGATTGCCAGTCTGCGCGGCCTTTTGACCAATGAAGCACTGACGTTGGCGTACTACCGAACGTCATCGATGCTTGAGTGGGCGCGCAGCGTCGTCGCTGCTCAGGGGATCCAGGAAGCAGCAGTGTTCTGCTCGGCCATGATGCAATACATTGAGGCGATACCGGGTCTGCGTACCTTGGCGGACTATTGTGATGTCGACTCGGCGAAGTGGACGCAATACGCCCCGCAGCACAGCGGCCCGATGGCTTGGCTGTACCGCCGTGAGGGGAGGAAGTTGCTGGCCTATGAACGCTACGCAGCAACCCATGCGCGTGCGGTAACGTTTGTATCCGAGGCTGAGGCTGAGCTGTTCCGGTCGCAGGCCCCGGAGGTGGCAGCCAAGGTTTTTGCCGTCAGCAACGGCGTGAATGCGACGTACTTTTCGCCAGAGGGCGACCAGCCCTCGCCTTACCCCGGGAGCGGGCCACATATCGTCTTCACCGGCGCGATGGACTATTGGCCGAATGTCGATGCGGTCACTTGGTTTGTACGTGAGGTTTGGCCAGCGATTTCAGCATTCGATGCGCAGGCGCAGTTCTGGATTGTCGGCATGAACCCGGCCCCCGAGGTGCTGGCGCTGGCGCTCGATCCCCGCGTTCACGTCACCGGCACGGTCCCGGATGTCCGCCCCTATCTGCGCCATGCCGCTGCCGTCGTCGCACCGTTGCGGGTTGCGCGCGGCGTGCAGAACAAAGTGCTGGAGGCAATGGCAATGAGCTGCGCGGTCGTGGTGTCGACCGACGCTGCGACTGGCATCAACGCGATCGACGGGCAGGACTTCCTGATCGCGCAAACGAGTTCTGATTATTTCGAGGCGATCCGTTCGTTGCTGGCAGACCCTGAGCGGGCGGGCTCGATAGGGCGAGCCGCGCGCCAATGTGTGCTGGATCGCTACAGCTGGGAGGCGCACCTTGCGCAGCTGGACG
Source organism: Pseudomonadota bacterium (assembly GCA_021803785.1). GTDB lineage: Bacteria > Pseudomonadota > Gammaproteobacteria > Burkholderiales > Rhodocyclaceae > Niveibacterium. The sequence goes on from JAJZLD010000116.1 coordinate 3,074, forward strand.
TTCTGATGGAGAGGTCGCCACGGACATGAGTACTGCAACGATGGATGCCGTGAAGACCTCGTCGTCTGGCGCATTGATTGTCGGCAGCGGACTGGCTGCGTTTGCGCTGGTGGTTGCGGTGTTTTGGCCGACTGCGCGTGAGATGGCGTCGATTTGGTGGCGATCCGAAACCTTCGCTCACGGGTTGGTCGTAGTGCCGATCTCGCTCTGGCTGCTCTGGGGGATGCGCGATCAGCTTCTGCGCCAGAGCCTGCGCCCGGCTCCGATTGCGCTGATTCCGCTTGCGGTGGCCGGTTTCGCCTGGCTCGCGGGGGAGAGCGCAAGCGTGGCCGCCGTGACTCACTTTGCGCTGGTGGCGATGATCTGCTCGGCGCTGTGGTGCGTCTGGGGCAACGCGCTGGCGCGCACGGCCGTTTTCCCGCTGGCCTTCCTATTCTTCGGTGTGCCGTTCGGCGAGTTCCTGATTCCGACCCTGATGAATCACACGGCGGACTTCACGGTTGCCGCCTTGCGGCTTACCGGCGTGCCAGTGTTCAGGGAAGGGAACAGTTTTGTGATCCCCAGTGGCGCGTGGTCGGTGGTCGAAGCCTGTAGCGGGATTCGCTACCTGATCGCGTCCGTGATGGTGGGGGTTTTGTTTGCTTGGCTCAACTATCGAACCCTGCGTCGACGGCTGCTCTTCATTCTTGCCGCCACGCTGGTGCCACTGGTTGCCAATTGGCTACGCGCTTACCTGATCGTGATGCTAGGCCATCTATCGGGCAACAAGCTCGCGACCGGCGTTGATCACCTGATCTATGGCTGGCTGTTCTTTGGTGTCGTCATCGTAGCCTTGTTCTGGGTTGGCTCGTTCTGGCGTGAGTCCGATGCGGCCGAATCCGGTATGGAACAATCAACGGACCGCCTCGCGACGACACCGCCGGCTTCGAGTCGGTCAATTGTGGCTTGCTGTTTCGGAATTCTGGCGGTGCTGCTCGTCTGGCGGCCGCTTGAAGCCTGGCTTGCTGCGACGCCTGGTGCGGCGGCCTACATGCTGGAGGCACCGCATGCCACGGCCGGCTGGGTCATGACGAACGAGCCGCCCGTCGCCGGTTGGCAGCCGACCTATGTGGGCGAGCGGGCGCGTTTGGTGCGGACGTATCGTCACGGCGATGATGTGGTCACGCTTTTCATCGCCTACTACGCGAGCCAGACGCCGGGCCATGAGTTGGTGCAGTGGGACAACCGCTTCGTTACCGCGGAAGATAAGCGCTGGCGCTTTGGTGGCGAGCAGCCCGATCAGTTCAGCAACGGATACGACCTTTTGCGGACCCAGCTGCTGGGCGAGCCGGATCGGCTGGAAGTGTGGTCTTGGCTCTGGTTGGGCGACCGTGTCACGTCGGACCCGAAGCGCGCCAAGTTGGCATTGGTGGCAGATCGCTTCGCGCATCGACCGGACGATTCCGCGGCCGTGATCGTGATTGCGCGCAAGGGTGAAGGTTTGCCGGAGGCACGCGGACTGGTCGAGCGTTTCGTGCTGGCGCATCAGGCCGAGATCGAGCGCGTACTGCGCGCCACGCCACGAAACTGATGCCGCCGCTGATTGCGCACATCGTCTTCAGCTTTCGGGTCGGCGGGCTGGAGAACGGCATGGTCAACCTGATCAACCGGCTGCCTGCCTCGCAGTTTCGCCACGCCATCATTTCGCTTACCGACGCCGATCCGGCCTTCGTCGCCCGGATAACACGGCCTGATGTGCAGGTCATTGAACTGCATAAGCAACCCGGCCCCGGCGCGGCCCTGTTCCCGAAAGTGTTTCGAGTCCTGCGCGAGTTGCAGCCCGCCATCGTTCATACGCGCAATCTGGCCGCGCTGGAAATGGTCGCGCCAGCCTGGGCGGCGGGGGTGCCCGTGCGCATTCACGGAGAGCACGGTCGTGACGTGGATGATCCGCAGGGTGATCGTGCCAAGCCGCGCTGGGTGCGGCGCGCCTACAGCCCCTTCGTGACGCAATACATTGCGCTGTCGCGTGAGCTGGAGAACTATCTCACCACCCGCGTCGGCATTGCAAAACAGCGTGTTCACCTGTTTTGCAATGGCGTAGACGCGACGCGATTCCATCCGGCGGTTGGGGCGCGACAGCGTCTGGACGGCTCACCGTTCAACGACCCCGCGCTGTGCGTGGTGGGCACTGTGGGGCGCCTTCAGGCTGTCAAGGATCAGGTTGGATTGGTCAAGGCTTTCGGGATGATCGCTGATCGTGTGCCGAACCTGAGACTGGCTATCGTTGGCGAAGGCGGCATGCGCGGCGCGATCGAGGCAGCAGTTCGGGACTCCGGACTTGCGTCGAAGGTCTGGCTCGCCGGCGAGCGGGCGGACGTGCCGGACGTCATGCGGAGTTTTGACATCTTCACGCTGCCATCCATCGCCGAGGGGATTTCGAATACCGTGCTGGAGGCGATGGCGAGCGGCTTACCCGTGGTTGCAACCGCCGTCGGTGGAACGCCGGAGCTCGTGCGCGACGGCGAAACTGGCAGCTTGGTTCCACCCGCTGCGCCGCAGCGCTTGGCGGATGCATTGTTGGCCCTTGCGACGGATCCCGCGCGGATTAAAGCGCAGGGGCTCGCGTCGCGTCGCCGTATCGAGGCCGATTTCAGCCTCGACGCCATGGTGGCCCGCTATGGAAGTCTGTATTCGCGTGCGCTCGAGGCAATCGATCGGCGCGCTTGAATCGCAAACCCGGTGCGCCGCAGCGCATCGAATGATGAGGTAGCGCGAGTATGTGCGGTATTGCCGGCATGTTTGATACGCGGGGGCGACGCGAGCCGCCGCGCGAAATCGTCGAGCGCATGGCGGACGTGCAGCGCCACCGCGGGCCGGATGAGACCGGCTTTCACTTCGAGCCGGGTGTGGCGTTCGCTCATCGCCGCCTGTCGGTCATCGATCCGACGCTGGGCCAACAGCCTTTGAGCAACGAAGACGGGTCCGTTGTCGTCGTTTTCAACGGCGAGATCTACAACTTCCAGGCGCTGGTGCCGGAGCTCAAGGCGCTTGGCCACACCTTCCGCACGCACAGCGATACCGAAGTGATCGTGCATGCCTGGGAATCCTGGGGCGAGGCGTGTGTGGCGCGCTTCCGCGGCATGTTTGCGTTCGTGCTGTGGGATCGCAAGCGCGAGACGCTCTTCGTTGCGCGTGACCGTCTCGGCGTAAAGCCGCTGTTCTACGCCTTGCTGGACGACGGCATGTTCCTGTTCGGCTCCGAACTCAAGGCTCTGCTCGCGCATCCGCGCTTCCCGCGTGAGATTGAACCGGAGTGTGTCGAGGATTACTTTGCGTTGGGCTACATCCCGGAGCCGCGTTGCATTTTCCGCGGTGCGTTCAAGCTGCCGCCGGGCGAGTCGTTTGTCCTGCGCCGCGGCGACACGCAGTGCCGGCCGGCGCCTTATTGGGACGTCCGCTTTACCTGCGATAACCGGCTCAGTGTTGAAGCAGCCTCGGATGAATTGGTCGAGCGCCTGCGCGAGTCGGTGCGACTGCGCATGATCGCGGATGTGCCGCTCGGCGCTTTCCTATCGGGCGGGGTGGACTCAAGTGCCGTTGTGGCAACGATGGCGCATCTATCGTCGGCGCCGGTCAACACCTGTTCGATCGCATTCGATGACCCAGCGTTCAACGAGTCCGAGTTCGCCGCTATGGTTGCACGCCGGTATGGCACCAATCACCATGTGGAGACGGTGGCGAGCGACGATTTCGACTTGATCGACGAACTCGCCCGGCTGTACGACGAACCCTATGCAGACAGCTCTGCGATTCCGACCTACAGGGTTTGCCAGCTCGCTCGCAAGCGGGTGACGGTGGCTTTGTCCGGCGACGGCGGTGATGAAAGCCTCGGCGGCTACCGCCGACACCGGCTGCATGTGATGGAGGAGCGCATGCGTACAGCCTTGCCGTTGGGTGTGCGCAAACCGGTCTTTGGTTTGTTGGGGCGCCTTTACCCGAAAGCAGATTGGGCGCCGCGCGTGTTTCGTGCAAAGACGACGTTCGAGGCGCTCGCACGCGATTCGGTCGAAGCCTACTTCCATACCATGTCGATCCTCCGCGACAACCAACGTCACGCGCTCTACAGCAATGCGTTCCGCGCACGTCTGGGCGGCTACTCGGCGGTCGAGGTGTTCCACCGCCATGCCCGCCGCGCCGGCACTGACGACCCGCTCGCACTGATCCAGTACCTCGACTTGAAGACCTACCTCGTCGGTGACATCAATACCAAGGTCGATCGCGCATCAATGGCGCACTCGCTGGAAGTACGCGAGCCCTTGATGGACCACAAGCTGGTGGAATGGCTTGCAACCCTGCCATCGGATCTGAAGCTGCGCGGCATGGAGGGGAAGTTCATTTTCAAGAAGGCGATGGAGCCCTATCTGCCTGCGGATGTGCTCTATCGGCCCAAAATGGGCTTCGCGGTGCCGCTTGCCCGCTGGTTCCGTGGCCCCTTGCGCGAACGCGTTCGAGCGTCCTTGCTTGGCGAGCGCATGGCCGATACCGGCTTGTTCAACCAATCGTACTTGCAGCATCTCGTCAGCGATCACCAGTCTGGCGTGAAGGATTACAGCGCCTCCATCTGGGCGCTGCTGATGTTCGAAGCGTTCCTGCGTAATGTTGCCGGTGATGCGGTACAACCCACCGCCCTTGGGATGGCAAGCTGACATGCGTGTTCTTCATATCCTCGACCACTCCATTCCGCTGCACAGCGGCTACACCTTCCGAACTGCGGCTATCCTTCGTGAGCAGCGCCGCCTGGGGTGGGAGACCTTCCATGTGACCTCGCCAAAACAGGGACCATGCGCGGCCGCGGACGAAACGGTCGACGGCCTGCGGTTCTTTCGTACACCAATGCCCACAGCAGCGTGGTCGGGCAAGCCCCTGTTGGGCGAACTGGAACTGATGCGCCAGTTGGAACGGCGGATTGACGAGTTGATTGTTCAGCTCAAGCCGCAGATCCTGCATGCGCATTCGCCCGTCCTTAACGCAATTCCCGCAATCCGTGCCGCGCGCCGACATGGTCTGCCTGTAGTCTATGAAGTACGCGCGTTTTGGGAGGACGCTGCGGTTGATCACGGCACCACACAGGAGGGCAGCCTGCGTTACCGCGCTACCCGTGCGCTGGAGACCTGGGCGCTGCGTCGCGTGGATCATGTCACGTGCATTTGCGAGGGCTTGCGTGCGGACATCGTTGCACGCGGAGTTCCTGCAGAGCGGGTCACGGTGATTCCGAACGCGGTCGACGCGGAGGCCTTTGACGCAGGGGCAGCCCCGGACCTCGCACTCAAACAGTCGCTCGGGCTCGATGGCGCCGAGGTGCTTGGTTTCATCGGTTCCTTCTATGCCTACGAAGGGCTCGATCTCTTACTTGAAGCGATGCCCGATATTCTCGCGCGACGCCCGAAGGCGCGGTTGCTGCTGGTCGGCGGTGGTCCACAGGATGCTGCGCTGAAGCGTCAGGCGGAGACCCTGGGCTTGGGTGACAAAGTGATATTCACCGGGCGGGTGCCGCATGCAGAGGTCGGCCGCTACTACGACCTCGTCGATGTGCTGGTCTATCCGCGGCACCCGATGCGGCTTACCGAGCTTGTGACGCCGCTCAAGCCGTTGGAGGCGATGGCGCAGCAACGTGTGTTCGTCGCGTCGGACGTAGGCGGCCATCGCGAGCTTGTCCGCGACGGCGAGACCGGTGTGTTGTTCCGCGCCGGCAACCCGGTTGCGCTTGCTGACGCGGTATCGCGTCTGCTGGCGTCGCCAGAGCGCTGGCCCGCCTTGCGCGCAGCTGGCCGGCAGTTCGTCGAAAGCGAACGGACCTGGCGAAACAGCGTTGCGCGCTATCAAACAATTTACCGTCGGCTGGTTGCCGGGCGTGTCTGCGCGTGAGTCGGCCGATCCGTACCCTTCTGTTTTCGACGCTTTATCCAAGCGTCGCGCGGCCGACACATGGCGTGTTCGTCGAAACGCGGCTGCGCGAACTGCTCAAGACCGGCAAGGTTGAAACGCGCGTCGTCGCGCCGGTGCCATGGTTCCCGTCGCGCGCTGAACTGCCG
>JAJZLD010000117.1 GCA_021803785.1 Pseudomonadota bacterium
CCGATCGCCCTGTTCGAGAACAACCTCGAACACCTTGGGCAGCTTGGCCAGCAATTCGATCAGCGAGGCCGACACATCCACGCCGACAGTCGTCTCACCGAGGCGTGGCAGCACCACGGACTGGCCAGTCATGCCGGTGGCGACCTTCTGGCCGTTGATCTCGAAACCAAAGGTCATTCCATCAACGGTGATGTCCTTCTCGTTCGGATTGCTGACGCGCAGCGTCAGATGCATGCGCTGCTGCAACATGCCGCCGCCGGGCAGCAGCGATACATCCTCGACGCTGACCTCGGGCTTGTGCAGGCCAAGCGCCATGATCGCGCAGCCGGCTGCGAACAACAGCCAGCCGAGGACCAGCAGGCGGGCGATCGCACGCATGATCAATCACGCCCCGAGAGTTTTTCGAGCAACCGCAACAGCGAGATCGAATCGTCCTCGCCCATGCCACAGCCCACCACACCGTTGAGCATCTGCGCGGTGGCCGCGCTGTTGGGCAGCGAAACACCCATGTTGTGCGCCTCGTCGAGCACGATGCGCAGGTCTTTCTGGTGCATCCAGGCCTTGAAGCCTGGCTTGAAGTTGCGGTCGAGCATGCGCTGGCCGTGGTTCTCCAGGATGCGGCTGTAGGCAAAGCCGCCCAGCATCGCTTCGCGGACCCGCGCCGGATCAACGCCGGCGGCGCGCGCAAAATGCAGCGCCTCGGCCACGATTGCCACGCCGGCGCCGGTCAGGATCTGGTTGCACGCCTTGGCCACCTGCCCGGCGCCGCTCTCGCCAATCCAGGTAACCGTCTTGCCCATGCATTCCAGCACGGGCCGCGCCCGCTCGAACGCGGGCTGATGGCCACCGACCATGATGGTCAGGCTGCCGGCGATCGCACCGACCTCGCCGCCCGACACCGGTGCATCAAGCATCGTCACGCCGCGTTCGGCCATTCGGGCGGCGATCGACCGCGCGGCAGAGGGCGCGATGGTGCTCATGTCGATGAACACCAGATCGACCCGGTTGGCGGCCTCCGCCCCTTCCGCGACACCACGCGCGCCCAGCGCCACATCTTCAACATCCGGCGCGTCGGCCACCATGCTGATCACCACGTCGCAGTCGCGCGCCAGCGCGGCGGGCGATTCGGCGGGTTTGGCGCCAGCGATCAGGAGCGGCTGCATCGACTCTGCGCGGCGGGTCCATACCGCCACCTCATGCCCGCCCTTGAGCAGGTTGAGCGCCATCGGCCGCCCCATGATCCCCAAACCAACAAATCCGACTCTCATGATTCCTCCGTAGAATGCTGCCATCGGCATGGCGCTTGCATGCGCCGCCGGCGAGATAATCCAGGCCACGGAACGAAAGATACGCTCCATGCAATACGCCCCGATCATCAAGGAAATCGGACGAGGCGCCAAGGGCGCACGACCAATGAGCGAAGCGCAGGCCGAAAGTCTGTTCGGCGACATCCTAGACCAGCGCGTGCCCGACCTCGAGCTTGGCGCGATCCTGCTTTCGATGCGGATCAAAGGCGAAGATGCCGACGAGCTTGCTGGCTTCAAACGCGCGATGGACGCGCGCACCGCACAGGTCGCGGTGCCTGCCGGGCCACGCTGCGTGGTGCTGCCGACTTACAACGGCGGGCGCAAGCAGGCCAACCTGATGCCGCTGGTGGCGCTGCTGCTCGCGCGCGAAGGCGTGCCGGTGCTGATCCAGGGGCGGCACGACTTCGAGAGCCGCGTGAGCCCCTTCGAGCTGTTGGGCGCCCTCGGTATCACCCCGGCGGCGGACACCGACGACGCGGCGCGCCAACTGGCTGATCGTCGCCTCGCGTGTCTGCCGGTCGCGACACTGTGCCCCGGGCTGGATGCGCTGCTCGCCCTGCGGCGCCGCGTCGGCCTGCGCAACAGCGGGCACACGCTTGCCAAGCTGCTGGACCCCTGCCGCGGCCACAGCGTGCGCGTGATCGCGGTGACCCATCCGGAATACCTTGAGCGCATGGCCGAGCAGCTCGACCGGGAACACGCCTGCGCACTGCTGATGCGGGCGACCGAGGGTGAGGCCTACGCGCACCCGCGGCGTCGGCCCCGCCTGCTGGGTTATGTCGACGGTGCGGCGCGCGTGCTGTTCGAGCAGGAAGATAGCGATCCGACGCGCGATCCCGGCGAAGGCTGCGCGGTGGCCGACAATGTGGCGCAGATCCGCGCAATGCTCGACGGCGCGCAAGCGGTGCCACAACCGATCCTCGATCAGGTCAGCGCGCTGGCCCAACTGGCACGGGCCTGAAGCCGCACACACAGAAGGCCGCCGCGCGTGCGTGGCGCGCGCCCCTCCAAGCCGGCAGCGCACGCTGCACATCACCGCAAATCGCGTCGTGCATCATGCCGACGTCGGTCTGTCGCAGTACCCATCGCTGGGTGAGCAGAATTGCAACAATGCCGCCGGCAACTTGCCGCCCCCATGTGCGCGAGCTCGGCATTGAGCAACAACGCGAGGATGCCGGCCGCTGCCAGCATCCGCAGCATCTGCGTCGACCGCCTGTGTCTTGGCAGGGCTCTCCTCGGGTCGTAACGACATCAGGACTACGGCAGCGCCAGGCAAGGTTTGAGCCCCCGCTCTCGCCCTATTGCGGTGCTTCACGAACCAGCTCAAGCAGCCATGCCGAATCCGCCCCAAGGCGGCGCCCCGCCGCATCAATCTGGTGCCTGCGGCCGGCGTGCTTCGTTCAGTCTGGCTGGCGAAGTCGCCGCCCGCAAGGCGCGCACCGTCATGGCACAGGCATTGCTAACCCGTCCCCGGAGACGAGGGAAAAATGGCTGAAACAAAATCCACCTGTTGCTATTGCGGCGTCGGCTGCGGCGTGATCATCGAACACCATGAAGGCGTCATTACCGGCGTACGTGGTGACCCCCAACATCCAGCGAATTTCGGCCGCCTGTGCACCAAGGGATCGACCCTTCACCTGACGGCGGCGCCGAACACCCGCGTTGCGCGTGCCCTCTACCCGGAACTGCGCCCCACGCGCAACGAAACGCGCAGCCGCATCAGTTGGGATGGCGCACTGGACCATGCGGCCGAGCGCTTTGCCGCAATCGTCCGCGAGCACGGCCCCGACGCCGTCGCCTTCTACATTTCGGGCCAATTGCTGACCGAGGACTACTACGTCTTCAACAAGCTGGCCAAGGGCCTGATCGGCACCAACAACGTCGATACCAACTCGCGCCTGTGCATGAGCAGCGCGGTGGCAGGCTACAAGCAGACGCTCGGCGCCGATGCGCCGCCGGCCAGCTACGAAGACATCGACCACACCGACTGCCTTTTCATCAGTGGCAGCAACACCGCATTCGCGCACCCGATCGTGTTCCGCCGCATTGAAGACGCGCGCAAGGCCAACCCGGCGATGAAGCTGATCGTGGTCGATCCACGCCGAACCGATACCGCCGAAGCGGCCGACCTGCACCTGGCGATCCTGCCCGGCACCGACATCGCGCTCTACAACGCGATGCTGCATGTGATGCTGTGGGAAGGCTGGGTGGACGAGGCCTACATCGCCGCGCACACCGAGGGCTTCGATGCGCTGCGCAAGGTGGTTCGTGCCTATTCGCCGCAGATGGCGGCGGGCATCTGCGGCGTACCGGCGGCGGACATCGAGCGCGCCGCGCAATGGTTCGCCACCTCGAAAGCGACCCTTTCGATGTACTGCCAGGGCCTCAACCAGTCTTCGCACGGCACCCACAACAATGCCGCGCTGATCAACCTCCACCTCGCCTCTGGTCACTTGGGCCGGCCTGGCGCTGGCCCCTTTTCATTGACTGGCCAGCCCAACGCGATGGGCGGGCGGGAGGTGGGCGGCCTCGCCAACCTGCTCTCCGCACACCGCGATCTGGCCAACCCGCAGCACCGTGCGGAAGTCGCCGCCCTGTGGGGCGTGCCGGACGTGCCCGCCGCACCCGGCAAGAGCGCCGTCGAACTGTTTCGCGCGCTCGAATCGGGTGAAATCAAGGCCGTCTGGATCGCCTGCACGAACCCCGCGCAGTCGATGCCGGACGCGGCGCAGATTGCCCGCGCGTTGGCCAAGGCCGAGTTCGTCGTGGTGCAGGAAGCCTATGCGACAACCGAAACCGCCGCCTACGCCGACCTGCTGTTGCCCGCCACCACCTGGGGCGAGAAGAGCGGCACCGTAACCAACTCCGAGCGGCGCATCTCGCGCGTACGCCCGGCCGTCGGGGCGCCGGGCGAAGCCCGCCATGACTGGGCAATCGCAGTCGACTTTGCGCGCCGCCTCGGCCATGCACTCGGCAACCCGCTCACCGACGCCCTGTTTCCCTATGCGGACGAAGAGGCGATCTGGAACGAGCATCGCGAGACCACACGCGGCCGCGATCTGGACATCACCGGCCTGTCGTACGCGACGCTTGAAACCGAGGGTCCGCAACAATGGCCCTTCCCGAGCGGCGCCCGCAGCGGCAAGACGCGGCTCTACGAAGACGGCGTATTCCCCACTGAATCCGGCCGCGCGAAGTTTGTCGCCGCCGAACACCTGCCCGTCGCCGAACCGGTGTCGGCCAAGTACCCGATCGCACTGACCACCGGCCGGCTACGCGATCAGTGGCACGGCATGAGCCGCACCGGCACGCTGGCGCGCCTGTTCGCCCACGAGGCAGAACCGCTGCTGCATCTGAACCAGGCCGACCTGGAACGCCGCGGGCTCGCCGAGGGTGATCTGGTTCGCGTGTCCAGCCGGCGCGGTGCGGTGATCGTGAAGGTCACCGCAAGCGATTCGGTGCGGCCGGGCCAAGCCTTCCTGCCGATGCATTGGGGCGCAAACACGATGGGCGGCCACGGCGTGAACGTGCTCACCGTGTCAGCCTTCGACCCGTACTCGAAGCAGCCGGAGCTCAAGCACGCGGCGGTGCTGGTCGAGAAATACGCCGAAGGGCGCGAGGTCGTGGCGCTGCGTCGTGTCGAGGCGGACGCCGATGCCGAGCATGGTGCGATGGCGGTGATGGCGCGCATGCGCGACGCCCTGCAGCGCGAGATGCCGGAAGCCAGCTACGCGAGCCTCACACTCGCGGGCCGCGACGCGCCGGTGGTGGTGCTGAAAGCCCGTGTGCCGGAGACCCGAGACGCGGCGATGGCCGCACTGGATGCCGCCACCACGCTGGACGATCCGCTCGCGCTGATCTACCGCGACACGCGCCGCGACATCACCAAACGCGCGCGCATCGATGGCGACACGCTCAGCGCCGTGCGCCTGGTCGGCGAAGCGAAAGCCGCCGGCTGGCTGCAGGACATGATGGCCCTGGGCACACCGGCCGGCGAAGCGCGCAAGTGGCTGCTCGCGCCGCTGACGCAACCGCCGGCCGGGCAGCAGCAGCGCGGCAAGGTGGTGTGCAACTGTTTCGACGTGGCCGAGCGCGACATCGTTGCAGCCTTCAAGGCCGGCGAATCGCTCGAAGCCTTGCAGACGCGCACCCGCTGCGGCACCAACTGCGGCTCGTGCGTACCCGAACTCAAGCGGCTGGCCTCGATGGGGCAGCCCGAATGAAATGCCGCGGCGTCGCACGGTTACCCCGGACGACGCCGTTCCCCGGTGCGGCTGCCGGCGATCCCGGCAGTCCGCATCGACAACAACAAGAACGCTCGCCAAGCACTCTCTACCCCTGGAGGTTCGCGTGATGGATGTTGCCAACGCGCTCACGAAAATCGGGCGCGGTCCAACGCTGTGCGAAGACCTCGCACGCGACGAAGCCTACGCCCTGTTCAAACGCATGCTGTCCGGCACCGTGTCGCCGGTGCGGCTCGGCGCCCTGTTGATGGCGCTGCGCTGGAAGGGCGAAACGATCGACGAACTGCTCGGTTTCGCCGAAGCACTCGGCGAACACACGATTTCGATGCAGGCGCCGCATGGCTCGCGCCGCGTCGCGATCATCCCGACCTACGCCAGCCGCCACAGCCAGCCCAACCTGATGCCCGCGCTCGCCTTGCGACTCGCGCAAACCGGCGTGCCGGTGCTGGTTCATGGCTCGCTCGGCGAGGGGCGCCTGCCGCCCAGCTTCGATGTGCTGCGCAGGCTCGGGCGGCCGCATGCCACCACGCTCGCCGAAGCGGCCGAATCGCTTGCGCTGCACAACCTCGCGGTCGTGCCGACCCGCCTGCTCGCGCCGGAACTCGACGCGCTGCTGTTGCTGCGGGACGAGCTGGGCGCCCGCCACGTCGGCCACCTGGTCGCCAAGCTGATTGATCCGATGCCGGACCGCAGCCTGCGCCTGATCTGCGCCAGCCAGCCCGAAGCGATCTCGTCGCTGCACGACCTACTGCTCGATATGGGCGCCGAGGCGATGCTGATGCACGCGCCGGACGGAGAGTCCTGCGCCAGCGCCGAGCGCCGCCCCCGCATCACCTGGCTGCGGCACGGTGAAGCCAACGTGCTTTACGACGAGGAGCCCACAGGCTGGGCACCGCTGCCGCTGCGCTGCGACCCGAACGATCCGGACGCGGTTGCGCAGTTGATCCGGGAGATCATGGAAGGCCGGCGCGCAACGCCGACGCCGCTATCGAACCAGTTGGCCGCCTGCCTGTATGCCACCGGCCATGCACGCGATCTGATGCACGCGCGCGCCATGGTCGCAGTAGGCATCGGTCTGACCTGAGCCGGTCACCCGGCGACCCCACTCCAGGCCAGACACGCCCCGACAACGGCGCGGATTTGCCGAACATGACAAATCCGCGCCGTTGCGCAAGGCGTCGTACAATCCACGGTTTGCTTCGGCTAAACCGTACACACCACCCCCACCATGATCACCCGCTTCTCGCAACGCCAGCGTTTTGCCGCTATCGCGTTCATCTGCTTTGGTCTGCTCGGCGCCGGTCTGGTGCTGCAAACGCTCAAACACGTGGCGCCCTGCCCGATGTGCATCATGCAGCGCTACGCCTTTGTCGTGATCGGACTATTCGCACTCATCGCCGCGTTGCATAACCCGCGTGGCCGTGGCGGGCAGCTGTATGCCGGCTTGATCGGGCTCGCCGCTGCGACTGGCTTCGGCATTGCCGCGCGGCAGAGCTGGCTGCAATGGTTTCCGCCCGCGTATGTGGAGTGCGGGCCGGATCTCGAGTTCATGATGAACAGCTTTCCGCTCGGGCAGGCACTGCCGATGATCTTCCAGGGCAGCGGCGACTGCGCCAAGGTGGACTGGAGTTTTCTCGGTTTGTCGATCGCGAACTGGGCCGGCCTGTGGTTTGCTGCCATCTTCGTGGTGGCGCTGACGGTGCTGCTGCAGCGCCGCGAACGCAGCCGCTTCGCAAACTGACGCGCGCGCAGCACACGCGCAGACCCGAATTCCGAAGCAGCTCCGTTCAAGTGGGTGTCACCACCCACCGGAGCTGCATCATGACCATCCCACGCCTCCCCCGTTGCTGTAGGCGCTTCTCGGATCCCACAGCGCCACCGCTACGCTGGTCGAACTTGAAGTCATCGACCGCGAGCGGGCCACACCGATCCCGCCCCACACTCACCGCGGCGAGCACGACGTAGCCAGCACGCTGATCGCCGCAACCGCAGGTGATCGCGGGCGACGGCACCGAGTCCGAGAACGACCGCCTACTGCTCGCAACCGGCTCGAACGGATCTGCCCTGGCGGGAATACATCCGCCGTATCTTGCCAATCACGGCCATGGTGATCACGCCACATCCGCCACGCAAAAAACAATGCGGGATAGATTCAACCGGATCAAAGTTGGATCAGCTCTATCGCTGCCGGGGTCAATTTTCTGTCGGCGTCAACACTTCATGGATACTGCTCCAGCAGCGCCACCGACTTCACCTGCACCCACAGCTCGCGACCTTCAACGACCTCGAGGCAGGCGGCGGCGCGTTTGGTGAGCCGTGATAGCAGCGCCGTTGCACCCACCCGAACGCGAACCAGCACCAAACCAGGGTGTTCGTCATCGCACATCGCATCGACCACGCCGCGCAGCACGTTCTGGATGCTGCTGGTGCCCGGTTCGGTCGCGAGGCTCACATCCCGCGCCAAGACCCGCACCCGCACGCGGCGGCCGACCGTCAGGCCGCAATCGCGCGCCCACAGGCTGCCGCCGCCGAAATCCACGCGCACCAGGTGCCACTCTGTGTCCACTGCGCCCACCGTGGCATCGAGCACCGCGCCGGACTCCTCTCCAAGCCGGAGCGGCAGATCGAGGCCGGCCAGCATCCCGCCTAGCGGGCCCGCGGCCAGCACCCGGCCACCTTCCATCACCACTAAATGGTCAGCCAGTCGCACCACCTCGTCCGGCGAATGGCTGACATAGAACACGGGAATGTCCAACTCGTCATGCAGCCGCTCCAGATAGGGCAGGATTTCCTGCTTGCGCTTCACGTCGAGCGCGGCCAGCGGTTCATCCATCAACAGCAGACGCGGACTGACCGCCAAGGCGCGGGCGATGCTCACCCGCTGCCGTTCGCCACCGGAGAGCCGATCCGGTTTGCGGTCGAGCAGATGGCCGATGCCCAGCAGCTCAATGGCCTGATCCAGGCTCACGCGCTGCGCCTGTCCAGCGCGCCTCATGCCGTAGCGCAGGTTGCCCAGCACCGTGAGGTGGGGAAACAGGCTCGCCTCCTGGAACACGTAGCCAATGGGCCGCTGGTGGGTCGGCACCCAGCGCCCCACGTCCTGCCACACCGCACCATCGACAACGAGACGTCCGTGCGGGGCGCGCTCCAGTCCGGCCATGCAGCGCAGTAGCGTGGTTTTGCCGGAACCGGAATGGCCGAACAGCGCCGTCACGCCCCGGCTGGGCAGCGTGAGATCCACATCAAGGGAGAAGCCCGACCAGTCGAGCCGGAAACGGGCATCGATGCCTGTCATCTTAGGCTCCCTTCTTGAGATTCGGCCGCCAGGCATACAGAGACAGCAGCACGAGGAAGGAGAAGACCAGCATCACTGCCGCGAGTCGGTGTGCTTGTAGGTATTCCAGCGCCTCCACGTGGTCGTAGATCTGCACCGAGGCCACGCGGGTGATACCCGGAAGATTGCCGCCAATCATCAGCACCACGCCAAACTCGCCGACGGTGTGGGCAAAGGTCAGGATAGAGGCCGTGAGAAAGCCCGGTGCGGCCAGCGGCACCGCCACGGTAAAAAAGGCATCGGGCCACTGCCCTTCAGCT
>JAJZLD010000118.1:0-4613 GCA_021803785.1 Pseudomonadota bacterium
GCCCAGCTTGCGGCGCTCGCGTAACTCGCCGATGCGGCGCTCCACCAGCTGGTAGTAAGCGCGTGCCGCCGAGAAACGATACTGGCTCTGGGCGACGAGATTCTCCACGGCGGTCGCCAGCGCTGTCAGTTTGGCCAGCAGTTGCGCGTCGTCACCGCACGGCACGCCCATCGATTCAGTAATGGCGCGCAGTTGCAGGCTCAGTTCGTCGAGCGTCCGCATCTGCTGCTTGGCGGCAGGCAGCGCGAGCAAGGCCAGCATGCGGTAGGTTTCGATCTCGAACAGGCGCTGCAGCATGCGGCCCTTCTGAAACGGCCCCATGCCGCGATCCATCAGCACGAAGCGCGAGCAGCCACCGCCGATACGCGGGTCCGGGTGCAGGCGCAGGTCGGTGTAGGCGACGCCGTTGCCGTCGCCAATTTCGGCGCCGATCAGGTCGTGGCCGCCAAACCAGCGCGCCGAAGCCGCATCGGTGCCCGGCATCGGTGAATCGCCCGCGGGTAACAGCAGCGCATGCAGCGCCACCAGCACGCTGCCGGGCAACGCCTGCAGCCATTCCACCGGAACGCGATCGAGCGCGGTTTCGGCAAAGCTGCCGTCGCCGGCGCCCGGCAGGATGAAGGTGTAGCGCACGAACTCGGTGTGCAGAGACCAGCGGATCGTGAGCATCGGCCCGACACCGGTGTAGTACGGCTTTTCCATCTCCGGGGCCGGGCAGCCCATGCTGCGGGTGAGGCGGATCAGGGCCTCCCACTGACCGATCCCCTCGCGCTCGAACAGCAAGGTCAGCGAACTGAGTCGGGCAGGCGCTTCGAGCGCCGCAGGCGGGCGTGCATGAGCTTCGTCGTTGAGCACCTGGCGCATCGGATGGGCGTTCAGTATCTCGGACATGGCAGTCGGCTGAAAACGAATGACGCAGCGGACCACCATACTGAGCCGTGCGTTCGTGCGGCGACAAGATGCGCCGAACCACGTGTTGCGCCCGCTGCCTCAGGGAAAACCAGAAAGCGCGGCGTGCTGTAACACGCTGGCCGGCGCCCGGGTATCATTGCCAACCCCAGATGACCTTCACTCCGTGACGGGGAACCCCATGCTTCGACTGCAACGCCTGCACAGCTTTTTGCCCGCACTTTTTTCCGCGACTGCCCTGCTGCTGACGCCGGGTGCACACGCCAACGACCACGGCGGCGGCGACAAGGCGGCCGGCCCGGCGCCGATGATGTTCGTCGTGAACGTGGGCAAAACAGGCTATGGCGGTACGGTGCTGCAGACGCAGATCGTGCTCGAGGGGGCCAATGCGACGGCGACGCAGTCGATCGAGGCCTTCAAACCCATGCTGCAGCATGAGATCATCCAGATCATTTCGGCTGAGACGCCGGAACGCCTGCGCACTGCCGACGGCAAAACGGCGCTCGGCGAGAAAATTCTTGAAGCCTCAAACAAGATCCTCGGCACGACCCGCAAGAACGGCGTGAAGGAAGTGTTCTTCACGCACTTCATCCTGCAGCAGCCCTGAGGCGGGCGCTCAACCCGCGCTGCTGTCGAGCGCAGAGGCCGCCATCACGCGATTCTTGCCACGCCGTTTGGCGGCGTACATCGCATCGTCCGCGCGCTGCAGCAACTTCATCGGCTGTGTGGTGTCCTGCGGCGCCAGTGCATAGCCGATGCTGGCGCTGACGCGGTCGGCAAAGACCTGGCGCGTCGTAATGCCGCGAATCGCATCGAGCAGATGCTGCGCGAGCGCCGCTGCACCGGCGGCATCGCGAACAGTGGCCAGAACCAGGAATTCGTCGCCGCCGAAGCGGCCCACTGCATCCTCGGCACGCACCGCGCTCTGCAAGGCGGTGCCCACGCGGATCAGCAGCGCATCGCCCTCGCCGTGGCCGAACTCGTCATTCACCGATTTGAAACCATCGAGGTCGACGAAAAACAGCGCGACCGGATCGAGGCAGGGCTCCGCGAGCGCGTTTTCGATACGGCTCATCATCGTGCGCCGGCTCAGCACGTCGGTCAGCGCGTCGCGTTCGACACTGCGCCGCAGCTGCTCCTGCGCCACAGTCAGGTCATGCACATCGATCGTCACGGTGTAGAGCCCGAGCACGCTGCCATCGTGATCGAAGTCCGGCACGAAACTGGTTCGCAACCAGCGCGGGCCGTGCGTGAGCCCTTCCACCAGCCGAGAGTAGTGCACCGTCTCACCTGACAACGCGCGCTCGATATACGGACGGTGCTCCTGCCACACCGATTCACCGCGCACTGCGGCGATGTGATGATCGATCAGAGCCTCGGGCGGTTTGCCGCAGGCCTCGCGATACGCTTTGTTGGCAAAACGGATCACGCCGTCGCGGCCGAGGTAGATCAGCGGGTTGGGGATGTTCTCGGTGAAGCGGTCCAGCCGAACCCGCGCGGCGATCAGCGCCTCACGCGCAACCACGTCTTCATGGATATCGGTGGCGATCGTGAAAACGGAGGTCACCACACCATCCTCGACGTCCGGGAATACCTGGATGCGGGCCCAGCGCGGCGTATGTGGCGCGTGCGTCAGCAGGCGTTCGTAGCCGGTCGTCTCGCCCGCGGCGAAAGCGCGTTCGAAGGCCGGACGCGCAGCGTTCCAGGCGACTTCGCCAAACAGTTCGGCCAGCGTGTGCCCCAGCAGCACTTCGCGCGGGCGCCCGGCCCACAGCACATACGGCGTGTTGCAGAACACCAGGCGCCCGGACACATCCCAGCGGCCGATCGGCAGCGCGACCACCTCGGCGAGGCGTTCGATATGCGGTGTGTGGGCGTGGGGCTGCGTGTTCATGCTGTGGATTGTAGGGGCCGCGACGCCGCTCTGGCTGCCCTTGCGGCGCCCATCGCGCAGATCCGGCCGCGGCAAGGGATCACGGCGTTTCCCCCGCGCTGTCCTCACTCGCCCACGGTCGCTCGCCGGTGGCCTCTAGCAACACAAGGTAGGCGCGCAAGTCGAACTCAAACTGATGGTAGCCCGGCTCCATGTAGGTGCACAGCTGGTAGAAGGCCTTGTCGTGATCGCGCTCCTTCAGATGCGCCAGCTCATGCACCGTGATCATGCGCAGGAACTCGGGCGGCCCCTCGCGGAACACGCTGGCGACGCGAATCTCGCGCTTGGCCTTGAGCTTCTGCCCCTGCACCCGCGATATGGCCGTATGGGTGCCGAGCGCATGCTGGATCACATGCAGGCGATTGTCGTAGGCGACCTTGCTGAGCGGATCGGCGCTGCGCAAGTAGCGCGCCTTGAGTTCGCCGACGTAGTCGTACAGCGCACGATCGGTGCGAACCTCGTGGCGCAGCGGATACTTTGCGAGCAGGCGCGCGCCGAGCGTCCCGTCGGCAATCATCGCGCGCACCGGCGCGGTCAATCGCTCGGGGTAACCGGTCAGGTAACGGAAGGGGGAACGGGCTTGCATCCTACGATGCTAGCCGATGTGTTTCATCGACTCACGGCGGCTGAGGGGCGATAGCGCTTCGCCCATCTGCGCAACGAAGCCACGCACCGCCGCCAGGTCGTGCCGGGCAGAGTCACGCAGCGCCTAGCCGAGTTAATGCCGCATTGCTTGCGTTGGCATGCGCATCGATGCACGCACCCGCACCATGCCGAATCCGCAGGCGTGCCCGCTTTCCTGCGCCGCAGCGCGAGCGCCAGCGGCCCGCTGAAACCCTGACACGCCAAGCCCGCGGGCGGCGCCGCTACACGCCGATACACATAACCGATTGAACGGCCACCACCCTCCCCCATCTAAGCTCGAGGCAGAGTCGCGCGGCTCGCGTCGCGACCCAAACATCTTCGCTTCACACTTCGGGCACCCCATGCGCACCTTCCTGCTGATTGCAACTACGCTGCTTGGCTTGCTGCACTACTACATCGGTAGCCGTCTGCTGCCTGCGCTCGGCCTGGGCGTGCAGGCTGTCGCGCTCGCTTGGGCCATGCTTGCGCTGTCGGTACTGCTAATCCCCGCAAGCCTGATCGCGCGGCACCTCACCCGCCCGCCGCTGGCCGATCGATTGACCTGGGCGGGCTCGCTTGCGATGGGGCTGTTCTCGTCGGTGCTGGTGCTCACGACGCTTCGCGACCTTGCGCTGCTGCTTGCCGCCGAGCATCTTCCGGCGGCCTTCGAAGCGCTCAGCGCGCAAGGCGTGCTCGTACTCGCCGTGCTGGTCACGCTGGTAGGCTTCATCAACGCGCGGCGTACCGCAAGCGTTGTCAGCGTGGATGTGCCGCTCGCCAATCTGCCCGATGCGCTGCACGGCTTCACGATTGCTCAGATCAGCGACATCCACGTCGGGCCGACGATCAAGCGCGGTTACCTCGATCGCATCGTGGACCGCGTAAATGCCTTGAAGCCGGATCTGATCGCGGTCACTGGCGACCTGGTTGACGGCAGCGTGCATGACCTCGCGCCGCACACCGAACCGCTCAAGCGCCTGGCCGCTCGCTACGGGGCCTACTTCGTCACTGGCAACCACGAGTACTACTCCAACGCGCACGCGTGGATCGCCGAGGTCAAGCGCCTCGGCGTAAAGGTGCTGATGAACGAGCATGTGGTGCTCGAACACGGCGGCGCGCGGCTGGTCGTGGCGGGCGTCACCGACTA
>JAJZLD010000118.1:4623-9105 GCA_021803785.1 Pseudomonadota bacterium
CGCATCAGTTCGATCCGCGCCATCGCAGCGATCCGCTCGCCGCACTGGCCGGCGCACCGGCCGATGCCGCAGCGAAAGTGCTGCTCGCGCACCAGCCGCGCAGCGCCGAAGCGGCGGCCGACGCGGGTTTCGACCTGCAGCTTTCCGGCCACACGCACGGCGGTCAGTTCTTCCCGTGGAATCTCTTCGTACCCTTGCAGCAGCCCTTCACCGCCGGCCTGCACAAGCTGCGCGACCTGTGGGTCTACACCAGCCGCGGTACCGGCTACTGGGGCCCGCCCAAGCGCTTCGGCGCACCGTCGGAGATCACCCGCCTTCGGCTGGTCCGGGCCTGACCCAACACTCGGCAACAATTCGCGCTTTCACCGGCAACGTGCTGCCAACGCAGAAGGCGATCGTTGACGCCGGCGGCAGCTGCACCGTAGTCGCGCAGGACAACATGACGCACACCGTCGACCTGTCACTCGGCGGACGCTGGTGGCCCCAGCTCAAACCCTTCCTGTGGGAGAACTTGCGACTCGCCGCGATGTAGTGCGGCACTTGGGCAGCGCGCCGTAGCGTGCAGGGTGCGTAAAATCGCGGGCTGACCTCCGCGAGACTCCGCCCGATGGCCGACCTGAGCTTTTACTGGCACGACTACGAAACCTTCGGCGTGATGCCGCGGCGCGACCGCCCGGCCCAGTTCGCCGGCATCCGCACCGACGCCGAGTTGAACGAAGTCGGCGAGCCGCAGATGATTTACTGCCAGCCGTCGCCGGACTACCTGCCCGATCCGGAAAGCTGCCTGCTGACCGGCATCCTGCCGCAGACCTGCCTTGAGCGCGGGCTGCCCGAGCATGCGTTTGCCGCGGCGATCGAGCGCGAACTGGCCATGCCCGGCACCGTGGGCGTGGGCTACAACACCCTGCGCTTCGACGACGAAGTCACTCGCCACCTGTTCTGGCGCAACCTCATCGACCCCTACGCCCGCGAGTGGCAGAACGACTGCGGCCGCTGGGATCTGCTCAACGTGGTGCGCTGCATGTACGCACTGCGCCCCGAAGGCATCGTGTGGCCGCAGCACGAAGATGGGCGCCCGTCGTTCAAGCTCGAACACCTCACCGCCGCCAATGGCCTCGCGCACGAAGCGGCGCACGATGCGCTCTCGGATGTGCGCGCCACGATCGCGCTGGCGCGCTTGATCCGTGGCCTGCAACCACGCTTGTGGGACTTCTGTCTGAAGTTGCGCAAGAAGGACGCGGTGCTGGCCGAGATCGATCTCGCCAACCCCAAGCCCTTCCTGCATGTGTCCGGCATGTTCGGGCCGGAGCGTGGCTGCATTGCGGTGGTGTGGCCGCTCGGCCCGCATCCGACGAACAAGAACGAGATCATCGTGTGGGATCTCGCGCAGGACCCGGGCGAGCTTGCTGGCCTGGATGCCGGCACCGTGCGCGAGCGCATGTTCACCCGCGCCGATGCGCTGCCGGAAGGCGTGACGCGGCTGCCGATCAAGACGATTCACATCAACAAGTCACCCGTGGTGATTGGCAACCTGAAGACGCTGAGCCCGACGATGGCTGAGAAGTGGGGCATTGATGTGGCGCAGGCGCTGCGCCACGCAGAAGCTGCGCGCAACATCAAGCCGCTCACAGCGCTGTGGCAAGAGGTGTTTGCGCGAGTAGCCTCCGAAACACCCGCAGATGTCGATGAGGATCTCTACGGTGGCTTTGTCGGCAACGGCGACCGCCGCATCCTGAACCATCTGCGTACACTGGACGCTGCCGAACTCGCCGGCGAGAAGGTGAGCTTTGTCGATGGACGGCTTGAAGAACTGCTGTTCCGCTACCGCGCGCGAAACTTCCCCGAGACACTCAGCGAGAGCGAACAGGCGCGCTGGGAAATGCACCGCATCGCGCAGCTGCACCAGGGCGTCGGGGGCGCCCGATCACTGCCGGCGTTTTTCGATCGCATCGACGCGCTGAGCGAAACCGTGGACGAGCGCGGCGAGGCGATCCTCGGCGCACTGTACGACTACGCCGAGGCGATCGCGCCGCCTGCCTGAATCAGCGAATCGGTATCACGATCGGCGGAATCCCGATCGTGATGGCTGGCCGCGAGTAGACCGGCACTGGGGCGGGCACCGGGTAGTACTCGCGGTAGCCGTACACCGGCGCATAGACGGGTGCGTACGCGGGCCGCCAGCCACGGTGTTCGTAAGCCCAACGTTCGCGCTCGCGCCATTCGTGCTCGCGCCACTCATGCGCGCGCCATTCGCGTTCATGCCGCTCGTGACGGTCCCAGCCACGGTCGTCGTCATGCCAGCCATGTGCCGACGCGGTAGCGGCCGCGAGAAGTCCGACGGTGAAGAAAGCCACACGGGTCAGAGTTTTCATTTGAGTCTCCAGCCAGGCGCTGCGAATGTGGCGCCCGTGAAGGTATCAACGCGCGAGCAGCCGCGGGGCTGAATCTCAAAATGTAAATGTCGTAAGCAGAGGTTTCTCGCCGCACAGCACGACGAGCGGCAGGTGCCTGACGGCGCGACCAGAGACAGAAGTCGGGTTCATCGCCCAACGCGCCGATGCCGTCCGACACGGCGTCAACACGCAACGTTCAGAAGCGGCGGCGCGGTGCGACCGGCCCGCGATTCTCGATCGCGCGGAAGGTAATACGGCCTTTGCTCAGGTCATACGCGGACATTTCGAGCGTGACCTTGTCGCCGGTAAGGATGCGAATGCGGTGCTTGCGCATCTTGCCAGCGGTGTAGGCAACCAACTCATGCCCGTTGTCGAGCGTGACGCGAAAGCGTGCATCGGGCAGCACTTCGGTGACTTGACCGTTCATGACGATCGGTTCTTCCTTGGACATGTGGACTCCTCAGGCAATTCGAAAAGGAAAAAGCCCGGCAAATGCCGGGCTTTTCCGGGGGCATCGCACAAAGCCACAGGGGCTTTGCGTGGTGCCGAAGTACGCGCTGCGTTGGCGGGTTTGATACCCGCCAGCGTCATGCTTACTCCGGGCGGATGTTCGAAGCCTGGTCGCCCTTCGGGCCTTTGGTCACGTCAAACGTGACCCGCTGGTTTTCCTGAAGGGTCTTGAAGCCACCGCCTTGAATGGCGGAGAAGTGCGCGAACAGATCCTGACCACCGCCGTCCGGGGTGATGAATCCGAAACCTTTAGAATCGTTGAACCACTTCACAGTACCTGCAGCCATGATGAATCTCCTGAATAAAAAATAATGAACAGGGTCTTGCCCTGGTTGGGCGGTCGTCAAGGCGGCGGAACGATGAAAGCAGGAATACCGAAGGTATAAGCGAACAACAGAGACACAGCTTGATTAACGCGAGACGGACTTTGCGCCCTTTCTGAACATAAAGCAATCTTTATTTTTGGCCACTCTTGAATTCCGAGTGGATGGATTCGGTTGTGTGCTGTCTGGAAACGGGGGCAAGGGCGGGCGTCGGCCCGACGCGCGTCAGTCAGTGGGTGGCAGTCATCCTCTTCTCCTCGGGTGTGCCGGGCGCGAGTTCACCACGCCCGATCAATCGGGCACGCTTGATGTCCTTTAACTTTTCACGCAACAGGTACAGCAGCGGCAGCGGGCTCGCCGCACTGATCGTCAGCGGCCAGTTGAACCCGGATAAAGAAGCGGAGCGCGTCGGTCTGCTGATGGCCGGCAAAGAGGACGGCATCATCGTTGCCAGCGGCAACATCCCCGACGGCCAGATTGCGCGCTTCTCCGATCATGCACCGGTGGTAGCGACCGGCCGCGGCTGCGAATCAGCCCGCCTGCGCGCAATCCGTGTCGATAACGTGTGGGGCAGCTACCGGGCAACGAAGTGCCTGATCGAGTTGGGCCTCCGCCAGATTGCCCACGCTGGTGGTACGGGTGACTTCCGCGAAACTACCCAGCGCCTGCGCTGAACTGGCACCCGCCAATCATCGGCCAGACGACGGTTCGGCCGCGTCGCCTGTGGTCAGATGCGCCCAGTCGCCGACGAGCATCGCCATGTCTTTCAACATCGAATCGAACGAGGGTCTTCGGATCCGCCCGGCCAAAACGCGTGACGCCGCACGCATCGCCGCCCTCGGCATCCAGGTCTGGCTGCATACCTATGCCACCAGCGGCGTATCGGGAGTGATGGCGGACTATGTGCTGCGTGAGTTTTCCGAAGCGCGGCTGGTCGAGAAGATCGAAGATCCGCAACGCCTCGTACTGATCGCGGAAGACGCCGACCATCTGCTCGGCTATGCAGTGCTGCACTTCGCCGCGCCACAAGCGGATCTGCGCACCGAGCTGGAAACCCTCTATGTGCAGACGCATTCGCACGGCCAGGGCATTGGCCGTGCGCTGCTTGCCGAAGCCCGCTCAGCCGCTGCGCGCGGCAATGGCAGCAGCGCAATCTGGCTGACCGTCAATGCGCGTAATGATCGTGCGATCGCCTTCTACCGGCGTCAGGGCTTCGTCGAAATCGGTGAAACGGACTTCATGCTGGGCGACACGCC
>JAJZLD010000119.1 GCA_021803785.1 Pseudomonadota bacterium
GCGTGCGGCGTGCAGCTCATGCCCCTGGTCGCCGCGCTCAAGGCTGAACTCTTCACCCAGCCGGTGCTGCACGCCGATGAAACGCCGGTGGCGATGCTCAAACCCGGCCGTGGCAAGACCCACCGTGCCTATCTGTGGGGCTACACCAGCACTGCCTTCGCCGCACTCACGCGCTAACTCGCCGACGGGCAACTGCCGATCGACAACAACCGGGTCGAGAACGCGATCCGGCCGATCGCGCTCGGGCGCAAGAACGGGCTCTTTGCCGGCAGCCTGCGCGCCGGCGCTGTGATGAGTCTCGTGCAATCGGCCCGCCTCAACGGGCAGGATCCCGACGCCGATCTCAAGGATGTGCTGACACGGCTGCCGACTCAACCGGCCAGCCGCATCGGCGAACTATTGCCGCATCGCTAGCAGCCTGATCGTATACGTCTGCGCCGGGCTCAAGATGGATTGCCCGGACGCATAAGCACCCTATGACCGCATCTACGTTTGTCCGGGTGGTGCCGGTTGAGCAGATCGGCCCGGCTTGTGCGGGCCGATCCGGGGCTTAACGGATGACGCGGCCCTGCCTGTCGATCACTGCCAGTTCAGCAAACTCCACGCCGGTGCGCCGGCTGCCGCCGAAACTGACGTTAATGCCGCCGAGGTCAAAGCGGTCAATGCTTGCCATTGCGGCAGGCAGCTTCGCGCGGGCGCCGCCGGCACGGCGCAGGCCCTCGAACAGCGTGCGGGCTGCGAGGTAAGACTCCATCATCGCCTGCGTGGGCTCGACGTCATTCGGGCCGTACTTCTTGTAGATGCTGCGGAACTCGCGCACCAAGGGCACGGATTCGTTCAGCGTGTTGGGCGCTGCCTCCAGCACAGCGACGCCATGCGATGCCTTCTTGCCGATGATGCGGGCCAGATGGCTGCCTTCCACGTATGACAGCGTGGCGAGCTGAGCAGTGCCGCCCTTGGCGCGATAGCGCTGGATGAATGCCGCAGCGCCTGCCGTTTGAGACGCCAGCACGATCGCTTGCGGCCCGCTTGCGAGCATCTTTGACACCGCCTGATCGACTTGAGCCGATCCGGCGAGGTAGCTGACGCCGTTGAGTTTGATGCCGAGAATGCCGGCCTCGCTCGACGCGGCGGTCCATGCCTCGCGGCCGAAGCCGTTGTCCTCGTACACCACGCCGACGTTCTTCATGCCGCTGGTAGATAGATGCTTGAGTACCCGCGCCACCTCGAAGCTGAAGCTCGGGCGAGTGAGGAACAGTAGCTTGGAACCGCTCGCGAGACTCGATGCGCCGACGCGGGGGCCGACCAGGGCGAGGCCGGTATCGTCGAGCAAACGGCTGTCCAGCAGTTGCTGAACGCTGTCTTCACCCATTAGGCCGAGCAGGGCGGCTGGGGCGTTCTTATCGATCAGCGGACGCAGTTGTTTGCTGACATCGCCCGGCTCCTGGCTGGCGGTCACGAGCTTCACCTTTTGCCCGGCGATGCCGCCGTGCGCGTTGAGGTCAGCCACGGCAATCTGGGCGCCGACTTGCATGTGCCAGCCAATCCCGCCGTAGGGCCCGGTGAGCGGGGCTATCTGCAGTACCGTGATATCTGCCGAGGCGATCGGAGCGGTGGCGCAAGCGAAGAGGGCGGCTAATGTCTTGAGCAGGAGCGAATGACGAAGTGTGTTCATGTCGATGATCCCTGGTGGCGACAACTCAGCGTTGCACATTGCCGGAGGCAACGGCCTGAACAAGGCGTGCCTGCGCGTCGCGCGTGCTCATGTTGGCGTCATTGAAATAGGCTGAGACTGCGGCTTGTATGGCGGCCTGAACGGCTTCGGGTGCGGCCATGCGGTGTGCCACGGATGGCACGAGACCGCCGCTCTGCGCGGTTGCGCGGAAGGCTTCCGCTGAGCGTTTGGCGCAGTCGTCAAAGCGGTCCATTCGCGCGTTGGTGCGGGCCGGGATCGAACCCTTTGCGAGGTTGAAGTTCTCCTGGAACTCCGCGCTCATCAGCGCGTTCGCCAGATCCGCCTGTGCTTTGCGCGCTTCGTCGTGGCGCTGGCGGAAGAAGGCGAAGCTGTCGATGTTGTAGGTGTAGGCCTTTTCGGTGCCAGGTGCTGGCAGGCAGAGGTAGTCGCGACCCGGCTGCTTGCCGGCACGTGCGAATTCGCCCTTTGCCCAGTCGCCCATGAACTGCACGGCTGCCTTGCCGCTGATGACCATCGCCGTGGCGGCACTCCATTCGCGATTCGGCGCGCCGGCGTCGATCAGCTTGCGCAACGACTTGAAGGTATCGAGCACCTTGGTCATCGTGGCGCCCTGCAGGGTTGCGCTGTCAAGCGACACGAAGGCTTTTTTGTAGAAGTCGGCACCGCCGACGCCGAGCGCGACAGATTCGAACAGTGTGAAGTCTTGCCAGGGTTGACCGCCGTGAGCGATCGGCGTGAAGCCGGCCTTGCGAATGCTGTCGGCCGAGGCGATCAGCGCATCCCAACTGGTGGGGGGCTCGACGCCGGCCTTCTTCAGCACCTCTGGGTTGATCCACATCCAGTTGACGCGGTGCACGTTCACCGGCGCGGCTACGTAGCGACCTTCGTACTTCATTGCGTTGGCGACGACAACTGGTAGCGTGGCGTCCCAGTTGCCGGCCTTCGCCACGTCACCGATATCGGCGAGCAGGCCATCTTCCGCCCATTCCCGGATTTCCGGCCCCTTTATTTGCGCGGCCATCGGGGGGTAACCCGAGACCACGCGGGTCTTTAGCAGCAGCATCGCGTTATCGCCGCCGCCACCGGCGACCGAGAAATCGTGCCAGCGGTGGCCGCTGGCTTCGAGCTTCTTGGTTAGTTCGGCCAGGGCGCGTGCTTCGCCGCCCGAAGTCCACCAATGCAGGACTTCGATGTCCGCTGCGTGGCTGGCGACTGCGCCCAGCGCCAACCCGAGCGCAAGCAGGGTCTTCGTCGTCTGGATGGGTTTCATGATTGTGCGTATGTCCTTCAGTGTCCGGCGGAGGCGGTGCGCGACGGCGCATCGTACAGAGGTTTCCGCAAACGCAAGCCCATGCGTCGGGTACAGGATTGATGGGATTTCAGTGGTGGCCCAGCGTCGTGCCGAGGGGCTGACTAGGGTCGGTGCCGCACCGCGGGCGGTGGGTGGTGCAAGGGGCGAATGCGGGCCGCGCGTGGCCGTGCAAGATGTTTTTCGGCGTTCACCGAAATCTCCTTTGTTGTCTCAGTGCTGCCGGTCGCTTGTTGTCTGCGCCGTGCTTGTTTTGGTGCTACGGGAAAACCCGGAACGGGTTAACCCTAAATCTTTGTTTGTGGCTTGGCAATCGTGCCGCGCAGCAATCAATGTCAATTTCGATCAAGCAAAAATAAAAAGAGCTCCAGCTGGAGCTCTTTTGTCAGGGTGCTGCCTGGTTCGCCAGGTACCGGATGCCCCTGCGATACTCGGTTTGGTCGCTGCGCCTTCAGTCGCTGAAGAACTCACGAACCTTGTCCATCCAGCCCTTGGCTCGCGGCGTCTGTTTGGCGGCGTCCTTTTGCGCCAGTTCCTCGAACTCGCGCAGCAGTTCCTTTTGGCGCTCGTTGAGGTTGACGGGCGTCTCGACGACGACGTGACATAGCAGGTCGCCCGGATGGCCGGAGCGAACGTTACGGATACCCTTGCCGCGCAGGCGGAACACCTTGCCACTCTGCGTCTCAGCAGGAATCTTCAGGTTGGCTACGCCGTCCAGCGTCGGAATCGCAATCTCGCCGCCGAGTGCCGCAGTAGCAAAACCGATTGGCATCTCGCAATGCAGATCGTCATGGTCGCGCTGGAAGACCGGGTGTTCGCGGACATGGATTTCAACGTAAAGATCCCCAGGCGGCCCGCCGTTGACGCCCGGCTCGCCGTAACCGGCGTGACGCAGGCGCATGCCATCGTCGATGCCGACCGGGATCTTTACTTCCAGCGTTTTCTGCTTCTTGACCCGGCCGGCGCCGTGGCAACTGCCGCAGGGGTCGGAGATGTGCCGGCCGGAGCCATGGCACTTCGGGCAGGTCTGCTGGATCGAGAAGAAGCCTTGCTGCATGCGCACCTGACCGGCGCCACCGCAGGTGGGGCAGGTCTTGGGTTGCGTGCCCGGCTTGGCGCCGGAGCCGTGGCAGATCTCGCACTCTTCCATGAGCGGGATGCGGATCGTTTTCTCGGCGCCGCGCGCAGCTTCTTCCAGCGAGATTTCGAGGTTGTAGCGCAGGTCGGCACCACGATAGACGTTGGAACGCCCGCCACCACCTCGGCCACCGCCAAAGATCTCGTCGAAGATGCCGCCGAAGGCATCCGAGAAGCCCTCGAAGCCCGCGCCGCTACCAAAACCGCCGGGTCCGCCGGCCGCCGACGGATCCACGCCCGCATGACCGTAGCGGTCGTAGGCGGCGCGTTTGTTGCTGTCGGAGAGCACTTCGTAGGCCTCTTTGGCCTCCTTGAATTTCTCTTCCGCGCTCTTGTCGTTGGGGTTGCGGTCCGGGTGGAACTTCATCGCGAGCTTGCGATAGGACTTCTTGATGTCCTCCTCGCTGGCGTCGCGATTGACCCCCAGTACGTCGTAGTAATCCCGTTTGGCCATCTGCTCTTTTCCTCTAACGCAAAGGCGCAAAGGACGCGATGCGATCCTTTGCGCCCTTCACGCCTTCGCGTTGCTTTGGCTTACTTCTTGTCCTTGACCTCAGTGAACTCGGCATCGACGACGTTGTCGTCAGCCGGTTTGGCGCTCGCTCCGGCACCCGCGCTGGTGCCAGCATCGGCCCCCGCGGTTTGGGAGTACATCTTCTCGCCGAGCGTCTGGCTGGCGAGCGCCAAGGCCTGGGCCTTGGCTTCAATGCTCTCCTTGTCGGTGCCCTTCATCGCTTCCTCGGCTTCCTTGATCGCGGATTCGATCTTCGCCTTTTCGTCGGCCGAAACCTTGTCTCCGTGCTCCTGAATTGCCTTCTTGGCGGTGTGGATCAGCGCGTCGCACTGGTTGCGTGCGTCGATCAGCTCACGTGCCTTGCGGTCGTCTTCAGCGTGCGCGGCGGCGTCGTCCACCATCTTCTGGATTTCTTCTTCCGAGAGGCCGGAGTTGGCCTTGATGGTGATCTTGGCCTCCTTGTTGGTGGCCTTGTCCTTGGCCGACACGTGCAGGATACCGTTGGCGTCGATATCGAAGGTGACTTCGATTTGCGGCATGCCGCGTGGCGCCGGCGGAATGTCCGTCAGGTTGAACTGACCGAGGCTCTTGTTGGCCGAGGCCATCTCGCGCTCGCCTTGCAACACATGGATCGTCACTGCGGTCTGGTTGTCGTCCGCAGTCGAGAACACCTGCTGCGCCTTGGTCGGGATCGTGGTGTTGCGCTTGATCAGCGGGGTCATCACGCCGCCCAGGGTTTCGATACCCAGGGTGAGCGGGCAGACGTCCAGCAGCAGCACGTCCTTCACTTCGCCTTGCAGCACGCCGCCCTGAATCGCGGCGCCCACCGCCACGGCTTCGTCTGGGTTCACATCCTTGCGCGGCTCTTTGCCGAAGAACTCGCGTACTTTCTCCTGCACCTTGGGCATGCGGGTCTGACCGCCGACGAGGATCACGTCGTCGATGTCGGAGACCTTCAGGCCAGCATCTTTCAGGGCCTTGCGGCACGGTTCGATGGTGGCTTCGACGAGTTCTTCGACCAGCGATTCGAACTTGGCGCGCGTAATCTTCATCGCCAGGTGGCACGGCGCACCGTTAGCCATCGTGATGTACGGCTCGTTGATTTCGGTTTGCTGGCTGGACGACAGTTCGATCTTGGCGCGTTCAGCTGCGGCCTTGATGCGCTGCAGCGCAATCGCATCCTTCGATAGGTCGACGCCGTTCTGTTTCTTGAACTCTTCGACGATGTAGTCGATCAGGCGCTGGTCGAAGTCCTCGCCGCCGAGGAAGGTATCGCCGTTCGTGGCGAGCACTTCAAATTGCTTGTCGCCGTCGACGTCTGCGATCTCGATGATCGAGATGTCGAAGGTCCCGCCGCCAAGGTCGAACACGGCAATCTTCTTATCCTTACCGGAAACCTTGTCCATCCCGAAGGCGAGCGCAGCCGCGGTCGGCTCGTTGATGATGCGCTTGACTTCAAGGCCCGCAATGCGGCCTGCGTCCTTGGTGGCTTGGCGCTGGCTGTCGTTGAAGTAGGCCGGCACGGTGATGACTGCTTCAGTCACTTCTTCGCCAAGGTAGTCCTCAGCGGTCTTCTTCATCTTGCGCAGGACTTCGGCGGAGATCTGGGGCGGCGCCATCTTCTTGCCACGCACCTCCACCCAGGCGTCACCGTTATCGGCCTTGGTGATGGTGTAGGGCATCAGCGAGATGTCCTTCTGGACTTCCCGTTCTTCGAAGCGACGACCAATCAGGCGCTTGACTGCGTAGATGGTGTTCTTGGCATTGGTGACAGCCTGACGCTTGGCGGGCGCGCCGCAGAGAATTTCGCCGTCTTCCATGTAGGCGACGATGGACGGCGTGGTGCGCGCGCCTTCGGAGTTTTCGATGACCTTCGGTGTGCCGCCCTCCATGACGGCGACGCAGCTGTTGGTGGTGCCGAGGTCGATACCAATAATCTTACCCATGTTTGTATTGTCCTTTCCGAATTCTGTGGTGATGCAAACCTGTTACCGAAGTGGGGTCTTGTTGCGGGCTTTCAAGGGCCTGGATGACTCACGCTGCAAGACCGCACTCGCGGTGACATCACTCCTTGGCCTTCGATACGGCGACCATCGCCGGGCGCACAACGCGACCTTCGATTAGGTAACCCTTCTGGAATACTTGGACGACGGTATTTGCGGGCAGATCCGACTCGACCATGCTCATCGCCTGATGCTGGTGCGGGTCGAACTTCGCGCCAACCGGATCGATTTCGGTCAGGTTGCCGCGTTCAAAAGCGCGCGCCAGGTTGCGCAACGTCAGTTCCACGCCCTCGCGGATCGATTCGAGCGTCGGGTTGGCTACCGCGAGCGTTTGCTCAAGGCTGTCTTTGACCGGCAGAAGCTCGGTAGCGAACTTTTCGATCGCGAACTTGGAGGCTTTCTGGATGTCTTCCGCAGCACGACGGCGCACGTTTTCGGTTTCAGCCTTTGCGCGCAGCCATGCGTCGTAGTGCTCGGCACTCTTCAATTCGGCCTGGCGCAGCTGCTCTTCGAGGCTGGGTAGGGTGTCGACCGGCGCCGCTTCCGGGTTCTCGGCGCTAGCGGCTTCCGGCGAAGCTTCGCCGGCGGACGTCAGTTCGACCTCGGGCTGCGGACTAGACTGATTTTCCTGCATGACAATGAACTCCCTGATGGCAACTTTGCTTCCATCTGGGGTGGTTTCCGGGAATTTCAAGCCTTGTTTGTGGCAAAAGCGCGCGAGCGCTAACATGCCGGCTGTTGACGGGGGAATGCATGGCTGCGCAGCCAGAGAGAATCGGCAAGTACCGCATCATTCGTGAGATCGGGCGAGGGGCTACGGCCATCGTCTATCTTGCGGAGAACCCGTTTTATCCCGAGCCGATCGCACTCAAGTACATCAGCTTCAAAGACAAGGCGAAGGATCAGGCCAAGTGGAACCGCCGCCTGCTCAAGCTCTTGCGGGCTGAGGAAGCCGTCTCTAAGCGTCTCAACCACCCCAACATCATCCGCATTTTCGAAACCGTCATCGAGGCGGATCAGGCCTATGTGGTGATGGAGTATTTCGAGGGCTACTCGCTTGAGCGCTACTGCACCTTCGAGAATTTGCTGCCGATCCACCGTGTTGTCAGCATCATCTTCAAGTGCTGCATGGCGCTGGATTACGCCTACAAGAACGGCATCATTCACCGCGACATCAAGCCAGCGAACATCCTGATCGATGATCACGATAACGTGAAGATCACCGATTTCGGGCTGGCGCTGAACATCAAGAAGCAGAGTGATGAGGATTCGACCTTCATCATGGGCGTCGGCTCGCCGGCCTATATGTCGCCCGAACAGGTGAAGTCCTACCCGCTTAACCAGAAAACTGACCTCTACTCGTTGGGCGTGGTGTTGTTCCATATGCTCACCGGGCGCCTGCCGTTCCGTGCAAAGAACCCTGCGCAGCTGGTGTATCGCATCATTAACGCCGATCCGCCCTCAGTGGTGCTGCTCAATCCGGCTGTGCCGGAGGCGATGGATTCGGTGATCCGCAAGGCGCTCGAGAAGGATCTTTACTCCCGCTATAAAAACGGCGCGGAATTTGCGAAAGATCTGTCGGCCGTCCGCTACAAGATCTACGACGAGAACGAGCACCTCGAAGACAACTCGCACTTCGGCCAATTGCGGAGATTGCCGTTCTTCACCGAATTCGACGATGTTGAGGTTTGGGAGGCGTTCCGTATTGGAAAATGGCGTCAGAGTGGCGAGCTGACGACACTGATCAAGGAAGGCAGCAGCGATGCGCGCTTCTGCATCCTGATCGAGGGGCGCGTTGAAGTATCGCTCGAGGGCCGCAAGGTTGCGGAGTACGGCCCGGGTGAAGTATTCGGCGAGAGTGCGTTCCTCGACGAGCAGGAGCGCAAGCAGTTTGCGACCGTCGTAACGTTGACTCCGGTGAGCTATCTTGAAATCAACCCCGCGGCGCTGGTTCTTGCGTCGGAGGAGTGTGCTGACCACTTCCGCTCAAGGCTGTCGACGGTGGTGATGCGGCGTCTTTCTGCTGCACTGCGCGTCTGCGCGAAGTATGGCGAACCGGCTACCCGTGGCAACGACGGCGCGTCAAGCGGGGGCCTGGAGCTTCAACTCGTCGACAGCTGATGCGCAAGGCTGCCTGACGGCGGTCAGACTGCGACGTCGATTTGCTGCATGGTGCCGATCTCGGCACTCTCCTTCAGGTAGATGCCGCTTGTGCGTACGGCGCCCAAATTGGCGTTTTGGCCATCCTTGAGGGTGAAAGGCGTATCGATGCGCCCCAGGTAGAGCGCGCCGACGCCCGCGCTGGCGATCGAAGTCAATGTGCTGGCACCGTCTCTGGTCGGACGCCACAGCTTGAGATTTGCGAACGCCGGATCAGACTCGTCGATCCAGCCATTTCCGTCGGAACCTAAATCCGGC
>JAJZLD010000120.1 GCA_021803785.1 Pseudomonadota bacterium
GGTGCGCTTGAAGCGACGGATCGCGACTTCAAACGGCTCGTTTTCCTTGAGGCGGATACCCGGCATTCTCAAAACCTCGAATTGATCAGTAGTCTGGACGGGTTCGACAATAAATCGAGCGCGCCCGTTGAGCGAAGCTCGCTAGTTTAACCAAACTCGTCAGGATTTCCAAGTCCACTGTCAAGTCCCGCCAATCGGGGCGTTCGCGCTACACTCGCAGCCCCATGCAGATCCTTGGCATTGAATCCTCTTGCGACGAGACTGGCGTTGGCGTCTACGACACCGAACGCGGTCTGCTGGCGCATCGCGTTCATTCGCAAATCGCGATGCACGCGGAATACGGCGGCGTAGTGCCGGAGTTGGCGTCGCGCGACCATGTGCGGCGAATCGTTCCCTTGGTGCGCGAGACGCTGGCCGCCGCGGGCTGCAGTGCAGAGGCGCTTGACGGCGTGGGCTATACCGCTGGCCCGGGGCTGGCCGGCGCCTTGCTCGTTGGTGCGGCCTTCGCAGAGGCGTTCGCGTTCGGGTTAGGTATTCCCGCGCTGCCGATTCACCACCTCGAGGGGCATCTGCTGTCCCCGCTGCTGTCGAGTGATCCGCCGACCTTTCCTTTTGTGGCGCTGCTGGTCTCGGGCGGACATACTCAGCTGATGAAGGTCTCTGGCGTCGGTGCTTACGAGCTGCTTGGCGAGACAGTGGATGATGCGGCCGGCGAAGCCTTCGACAAGACCGCGAAGCTGATCGGCCTGGATTATCCTGGCGGCCCGGCGCTTGCGCGTCTGGCGAGCGAGGGTGTCCCTGGACGCTTCAAGTTGCCGCGCCCGATGCTGCATTCGGGCGACCTGCAATTCAGCTTCAGCGGTTTGAAAACAGCGGTGCTGACGGCGACGAAGGCACCGGGCTGGTCGCATGAGCAACGTGCAGATCTCGCGGCCGAGTTCCAGGAGGCGGTGACTGAGGTGCTCGTCGCTAAGGCGCTGGCTGCACTGAAGGAAACCGGCCTGAGGACGCTAGTGGTGGCGGGTGGTGTCGGCGCCAACCGTCGCCTGCGCGAGCGCCTCGATGAAACGGCAGCCCGCCGCCGCCTTCGCGTGCATTACCCCGAGCTCGCGTTCTGTTCTGACAATGGCGCGATGATCGCGCTCGCGGCAGGTCTGCGCTTCGCCGGTGGCGCGACCGGCCAAACGGATGGGCGCTTCGCGGTGCGCCCGCGCTGGCCCTTGGGCGAAGTGCGGCCGCCGCGCTAAGCGCCTTCCTTTTTCTTTTCGCCAATGCGGCTTTCCTTGCCGGCAATCAGACGCGAAATGTTGTCCTTGTGGCGCCAGATCAAGATGGCGGACATTGCGATTGTCGCCGCCGTCCAGCTGACGCTACTCACCAAATAATGCGCGAACATCGGTGCGGCAAGTGCTGCCGCTAGCGCGGCGGCGGACGAGTAACGGGTGGTGAATGCGATCAGGAGCCAGGTCGCAAACGTCAATCCGCCTGCGAGGGGGTTCATGGCGAGCAGTACGCCCGCCGCCGTGGCAACGCCCTTGCCGCCCTGAAAGCGCAGGAACACCGAGAATACATGCCCCAAAAAGGCGAAAATACCGGCTACGGCGGCATCACTCTCAGTCAGGCCGAGCGGCTCAGCCAGTGCGCGCGCCAAAAGCACCGCTGTCGTGCCCTTGAGAGCATCGCCGATCAGCGTCAGGATGGCAGCCTTCTTGCTGCCACTGCGCAGCACATTGGTTGCTCCCGGATTGCCCGACCCGTACTTGCGGGGGTCTTCGAGGCCCATGGCGCGGCTGACGATGACGGCGAACGGCGTTGAACCGGTGAAATAGGCGGCGAGCGCGACGATGACGGTCTGCATTGGATAATGGCGAAATTCGCTTTAGGAAATTGGAATGGACTTTATCTTTGTCGAGGGGCTTCAGGTCGAGGCTTCGGTCGGAATCTACGAGCGCGAAAAACGCGCAACGCAGCCGTTGGAGATCAATCTGACCTTCGGCGTTCCAGATGCTGCGGCGGTGCGTGATGATATCGCCGATACGATTGATTATGACGTGGTTGTGGATCGGATTCGTGCGGTGTTGGCGGATCGCCACTTCAACTTGCTTGAAACGCTGGGCGAATTCATCGTCGATCTGTTATTCAGCGAGTTCGGCGTGCCTTGGGTTCGGGTTTCGATCGCCAAGATGGGGGTGATGCGGGGTGTGCGGCGGGTTGGGGTGTTTATCGAGCGAGGACGGGATGAGCAGGCGCCGCCGCGCCCCCATTTCCAGTTCTGATTCACGCGGTGCTGGTGGTGTGGATTTGAGATGGAAAGAAAACGGGCCCTTGCGGGCCCGTTTTTAAATTCAGCGAATTTCCAGCTCGCTGAGCGCTTTGCCTGCGGCCAGCCATTCAGCGACCCAGCCCGGCTTGCGGCCGTGGCCGGTCCAGGTTTGTTCGGGGTTTGCCGGATTGCGATACTTGGCGACACCAACCGTTTTCCGGCCAGCGGCCTTACGGCCCGGCTTGGCGGCAGCGCGCGGCTTGCGCGTCTTTGCGGCAGCAGGTTTCTTCTCGTCGCCAATCAAATCTTCCAGCGACAAGCCGGCTTCGGTGACGATCTTGTGTACTTTTTTCAGAACGTCGCGCTTGGCGGTATTGGCGCGGCGTTCGATTTCGCCCTCTACGCGCTTGAGCAGGCGTTTGAGTTCGGTGAGATTGAGCTTGGCAATGTCCATTGTTCCCCTCTGAGCTTTTCGCGTTGATGGCCCGGGGTATCACTGCAGCCGGGTTATTTCATAAATACTGCAATTCCTGAATGAATGCAATATCGAGCTGAAATTGTTTCCGGAAATGAAGCCTAAATTTCCCGAACTAGCGGTCAGCCGCGCGGGTGATGCTCCGCATGCAAGCGCTTCAAGCGTTCGCGGGCAACGTGCGTATAGACCTGGGTGGTGGAAATGTCTGCATGGCCAAGCAGCATTTGCACGACGCGGAGATCCGCGCCGTGATTGAGCAGGTGCGTCGCGAAGGCGTGCCGGAGCACATGCGGCGAAATTCGCTCGGCTGCAATTCCACACGCCATTGCGTAGGCTTTGACGATATCCCAGAAACGCTGGCGGGTCATCGGCGCGGCGCGCTGGGTAACGAATAGCGCTTGCGATGTGCGGCCTGACAGTAGCAGGGGGCGCGCTTCTTGGGCGTAGCGCTGGATCCATTCAAGCGCTATTTCGCCGACTGGCACGATCCGTTCTTTCGCGCCTTTGCCGAATAGGCGCACGAGCCCGGCGCTGAGATCAATTTCAGTCATTTTCAGTTCGATCAATTCGCTGACACGCAGGCCCGTGGCGTAAAGCGTTTCGAGCATTGCGCGATCCCTCAGCCCGAGCGGTGTATCGACGTCCGGCGCGTTCAGCAGATCTTCGACTTGTCGTTCCGACAGGGTCTTCGGGACGCGTGGTGCTCGCGCAGGCGTGGCGAGATCAAGCGTGGGGTCGATCTGAATTCGGCCCTCCGCGAGCAGAAGCCGAAAATAGCGCCTGATCGTGGCAATCAGGCGGCGCTGCGTTGCGACGCGTGCGCTTGCTGCAAAGGCGTGCAAATAGGCCTGCAAATCGGACGCGTTTGCGTGGCCCAGGCGGACGTTGCGTTCGGCGAGCCATTTGGCACACGCCAAGAGATCGCTTCGGTACGCCGCCAAGGTGTTCTTTGCGAGGCCGTCCTGGAGCCACAGCGCTTCGCAAAAGGCGTCGATGTCGGATTCAATTTCGACTGCAGTGATTCCGGCTTGGCTCATGCCAGGACTCCTTCGTGCCAAAGCAGCCAGCGCTTTGTTTCGATCAGCCAGCCTTCGGTGTGATTTGCGAAGCCGCCAATGCCCTTGCTGCTAAGCACGCGATGGCATGGCACTACAAGCGGAAACGGGTTTGCGCCGCACGCTTGGCCTACTGCGCGTGCGGCGCTGCCCAGTGTGTGGGCTATCTCACCGTATTGGCGCGTTTGGCCGGCGGGGATTGCCGAAATCGCGTTCCATACCCGCCGCTGGAACGGGGTGCCGCGTTGCGCAAGCGGCAGCACGGGAAAGGGCGTGCCGTCTTGCAGATAAGCATTGAGCGCCGTGGAAATCGCTTCGCAGAGCGTGCTGCTCGCCGGGATGATTGGCGTATCGGGCGCGAGGAATACGAGCATGAGCACTTGTTGACGAGCGACTGCGACGCCGAGGCGGCAGGTGGGCATTGCCAGTATGGCTGCGAAGTCGGCGGCAGATGTCATGGTCTTGTCCGTAGACGCAGGGGCGAACATCGCATTTTGCGTGGGACTGGCGGGTAATTTGGGCAAGAAAAAGCCGGCGATGCTTGCGCACCCCCGGCCCATGCTCTCTACCCCAAGAGCGATAAAACTGATACTTTTGGTGAATATATCAGCAGCTCTGGATATTTGGTAGTTAAGTGTGAAAAACGCCCGGGTCGACGCCTGGCGCCTCACTTCTTGCCGAGTAGGGCGTCCTTCAGATCCGATTGCACTGGCTTGTCGCCGAACCAGATTTTAAGCAGCGCGGCATAGAAGTCTTCGCCCTGGATCTCCTTGCCCTTGGCTGCACCGTTCATCAGCACACGGGTGGCGCTGCCGGTCCACTCGATACGGATGTCGCTCTTCTCAGGCACTTTACCCATCGCCAGCAGGTTGGCGCGGAATTCTTCCAGTCGCGCTTTGATCTTCGCCATGTCAGCCTCGGTGCTGTTCTCCTGTACGCCATTTTCAAGCGCTTCGGCGAGTTGTTCGGCCGAAAGGTCGCGCAGCGTGACGATCTGGATCCGTTTCGGGCCCTTTGCACCGATTACGCCGTAGGCTGAGTCCGCCTTGGCGGGTAGGTAAAGGCCGATCGCGTAAACCTTGAAGAAGGCCTTCTTGCGCAGCCCTGCGCCGTTTAGGACGAGTTCCGCAGTGCCGGCGCTGGCCTTGTCTTCGAACTTCACGCCCGCGATGTCGATGGCCGCGAAGGCGGGGGTGATCAGGGCGGCCGAAAGCAGCAGGGCTGCCAGGGTTTGTTTGCGCATGGTTGTCTCCTCGTATCGGTTTGTTTTGTCGTCGGTCGACTGACCGCGGGTCTTTCGTCCGTACTGTAGCGTACGGCAATCGCTGCAAAAAACAAACCCTCCGCGCGGGAGGGTTTGTTTCATTTCGTGGGGTGTTTCAGTTTCGGATTTCCCCGTCACCGAAAACCACCCACTTCTGACTTGTCAGGCCATCAAGGCCGACCGGCCCGCGCGCGTGGATCTTGTCGG
The DNA here is from genome assembly GCA_021803785.1 of Pseudomonadota bacterium. Classification (GTDB taxonomy): domain Bacteria; phylum Pseudomonadota; class Gammaproteobacteria; order Burkholderiales; family Rhodocyclaceae; genus Niveibacterium. The sequence goes on from JAJZLD010000120.1 coordinate 5,265, forward strand.
TAGAGATGCCGATTTCGGCGCCGAGGCCGTATTCAAAGCCGTCAGCAAAGCGCGTCGAGGCGTTGATCATCACCGAACTGGAATCCACCTCGCGGAGGAAGCGCATGGCGCGGGTGTAGTTCTCCGTCACGATCGCTTCGGTGTGCTGCGACGAGTAGTCGTTGATGTGGGCGATTGCTTCATCCACGCCGGGTACGATACGGATCGCAATAATCGGCGCGAGGAACTCCGTCCGGTAGTCCTCTTCATTTGCAGCCTTGATACCGCCGAAACCGGCTGCTTCAAGGATTGCCTTCGATTCCGCGCAGCAGCGCATTTCGACGCCTTTGTCCGCATAGATCCGACCGATGCGCGGCAGGAACTCCGCTGCGACGGCTTTCGCGACCAGCAGTGACTCCGCCGTGTTGCAGGTGCCATAGCGATGCGTCTTTGCGTTGTCTGCAATGCGCACGGCCTTGTCGAGATCCGCGTCCAGATCGACATACACATGGCAGTTGCCGTCGAGGTGCTTGATCACCGGCACGCGTGCGTCGCGCGAAATGCGTTCGATCAAGCCCTTGCCGCCGCGCGGCACGATCACGTCGACGAATTCGGGCATCGTGATCAGTTCGCCCACTGCTGCGCGATCGGTTGTCTCGATCACTTGCACTGCGGTTTGCGGCAGACCCGCGTGAGACAAGCCATCACGCACACAGGCTGCAATCGCCTGATTGCAATGGAGGGCTTCCTTGCCGCCGCGCAGGATCGCGGCGTTGCCGCTCTTCAGGCATAGGCCGGCGGCGTCTGCGGTTACGTTCGGGCGCGCTTCGTAGATGATGCCGATCACGCCGAGCGGCACGCGCATCTTGCCGACCTGAATGCCAGTCGGGCGGCGTTTCACGTCGGTAATTTCGCCGACCGGGTCGGCGAGCGCAGCGATCTGCTCGAGGCCGGCGGCCATCGATTCGACGGTCTTCGCGCTCAGCGTCAGGCGGTCGATCATCGCCGGCTCAAGGCCATCCAGTCGGGCCTGTTCCAGATCGCGGGCGTTCGCCGCCAGCAGCGCGTCGCCGCGCTCGCGGATCAGGCGAGCGATTTCGTTCAGGGCGGCGTTCTTGTCGGCGGTTGATGCGGCAGCCATGGCGCGCGAAGCTGCGCGTGCTTGGCGGCCCACCGTCTGCATATAGGTCTTGATGTCCACGAGAAAACTCTGCTGCAAGGTCAAAGCGGCATTCTAGTCGCTGCGCCGGCGTACCCGACGTAATCGCAGCAATTGCAACAATCGTGCGCAACGGGGTGAAAGTGAAGCATCCAACACGCTGATTCACGATCGATCGACGCGTGCATATCGTCCCCCAGAGAATACCGGGCACTTTTTGTTCAATACCGATCCGCAAGCAGCGAGCCGTCTGCAAGTTCAACGATATCGCCAAACAAACCGGCGCCAACGCCGGCGGCGTGCCCCGCCTCCGTCATCCAATATGGCGGGAACGAAAGCGGGCTGTAGCAAAAAACTCCTTTCTTTCCCGCGCTTTTGAAGTGCGCGTGACGCTGTCCGCGTCGCGCGAATCTTGACAGCGGCCCGCGCTCCGGTCGCCAGGAGGCGAATCATGTTTGCGTACTGGATGCACGCACTCGCTCCCGAGCGCAGCCTCTGGGGGCGCCGCGACTACATGCGGCTGTTTCTGGCTAGCGCGCTCGCGACTGCTGTTTCTCAAATGGCGCTGTCATTGACGGCGGTGCAACTGCTCGATACCAGTGCGACGCAGATAGGCATTCTCGTCGTGTGGCTTCGCGCTGCGCGACGGCGTGTTGCCTGATGCCTACACCGCATGGCGCGCCTGCGCGGCATCTGCGCCGTGGGTGTTGCGGGCTGCCGGTGCGACAATTGCGGCATGAGCGCTTGGCGTTGGGACATCTTCTGCACCGTTATCGATAACTACGGCGACATCGGCGTGTGCTGGCGGCTTGCGCGGCAACTCGCGAGCGAGCACGATGCCGATGTACGGCTTTGGGTGGACGACCTCGCGAGCCACAGCCGTTTGCTCGGGGATGGCGACGTCTCTGCGAGTGGTGTGGCGGTTCATCACTGGTGTCAGGACGCTGCGCCCGACGCCTCGGCCGACGTGGTGGTGGCCGGTTTTGGCTGCCGCCTGCCGGAAACCTACATTGCGGCGATGGCGGCACGGCCGCGCGCGCCTGTCTGGATCAACCTCGAGTACCTCTCTGCCGAGGCTTGGGTGGAGGGTTGTCATTTGCTGCCTTCGCCGCATCCGCGTCTGCCGCTGACCGAATATTTCTACTACCCCGGGTTTACACGGCAGACCGGTGGTCTGCTACGTGAGGCGCGGCTGCTTGAAGCGCGCGACGCCTTTCGGCGCGATCCCGCAGCGCATGCGGCACTCTGGCAGTGCCTTGGCGTGGATGCGCCGTCGTCCGATTCGCTGCGGATTTCCTTGTTTGCCTACGAGAACCCGGCCTTGCCGGATTTGCTTCAAGCGTGGTCGGTGGGTGTCAATGAGATCTGGTGTGGCGTGCCTCAGGGGCGCGTGTGGAAATCGGTGGAGGACTGGCTTGGTGTGCCGCTGTCGCTCGGGCGTGCGGAACGCCGCGGGCGGCTGGTGCTTGCGCCGCTGAGGTTTGTCGATCAGCCGCGCTACGACCAGTTGCTGTGGTCCTGCGATGTGAACTTCGTTCGCGGCGAGGATTCCTTCGTGCGGGCCCAATGGGCAGGGCGTCCGCTGGTGTGGCACATCTACCGGCAAGACGAGGCGGCGCACCTGGTCAAACTCGATGCCTTCCTCGGGCGCCTGGTTGCGGGCCTGGCCGAGCGTGATGCAGAAGTGCTGCGGCGGATGCACCGCGTCTGGAATGCGGGGGGGGCGATCGTATCTGCCTGGGCTGATTTTATGGCGGCGCTGCCGCGATTGCGCGAACACGCGGAAGTTTGGTGCAGAGATTTGGCGGCACAGCGCGATCTGGCAGCCGGGCTGGCGCAGTTCGCAAAAATAAAGTTAAAATAATGAGTTATCCATGTTTGTGGCGCCGGTTGGCGCCTTTTCCGTTATATCAGGTGCCCCGATGAAAACCGCCCAAGAACTCCGTGTCGGCAATGTCGTGATGGTCGGCTCTGAGCCGCTCGTCGTCCAGAAAGCCGAGTACAGCAAGTCCGGCCGCAACGCCTCTGTTGTGAAGATGAAGTTCAAGAACCTGCTGACCGGCTCGGGTTCCGAAACCGTTTACCGCGCTGACGACAAGTTCGAAGTTGTTACGCTGGATCGCAAGGAAGTAACCTACTCCTACTTTGCCGATCCGATGTATGTGTTCATGGACGCCGAGTACAACCAGTACGAAGTTGAAGCCGAGAACATGACCGAGGCGCTGAAGTATCTGGTCGATGGCATGGCGCTGGAGGTGGTTTTCTACGAGGGTAAGGCGATCTCGGTCGAACTGCCGAACAGCGTCGTTCGTGAAGTGATCTACACCGAGCCGGCCGTCAAGGGTGACACCTCTGGCAAGGTTATGAAGCCGGCTAAAATCTCGACCGGTTTCGAACTTCAGGTACCGGCCTTCGTTGAAATTGGTGACAAGATCGAAATCGACACCCGCACCGACGAATACAAGAACCGCGTCAAGTAATCGGCCGGTTGTTGTCACAGATAAAGGGCCCCTTGGGGCCCTTTTGTTTTTTGCGCCGCAGGCTCAGTCCCAGCCGCTTGGCGCCGCAGCCTGCTCGCAGGCCACCTGTACTCGTTCGCCGGCGTTGTCG
>JAJZLD010000121.1 GCA_021803785.1 Pseudomonadota bacterium
CTTCACGCGTCGTGCCTGCCAACAGCGCCTCCAACGTTGACCGATGAGCTTCAGACTGTTGCACAAGAGCAGCCGCATGAGACGACAACGCCGACTCCAGATTCAACCGAACGCGTTGCAACTCTCCATCAAGTCGATCGGCGTAAATACGACTATCTGCCAATAATCTAGATAGCTCAACAACTTCGCTCACAAGTTTTGAATTGTCGCTTTCAAGTCGCAACACGCTCTCCCGATTTGCGAGATCCTCCTTTCTCTTCAAATTATCGGCAGAGAGCCGGGCGGCTAGCGCATCTCCCAATGTTGCCAATACCTCGGTCACCTCCGGTCCTTGACCAAACAACTCACTGCGCCACGGGTAGGGCAACTCGCCAGCGTCATAGGTCTGAACGCATCCGAGAGCGGCAAACAGATAACCACGTGAGAAGTCCGGGATAACACCACTACGGTGAATCTCGCACAAAAGATCGCGAAGGGTTGGCTCGCAGTCAGGAAGTGAACGTATAAAACTCTCTGTCCACGACTCACCCATGAAGGCATGGCCTAGGTACTTTAAGCCCGCCAGACGAAAGGCTTCGGAAAGATCAGAGGTAGGCACCTCGCGCCCAAACGGCCAACCCTCGCGGGATGTCTTGATAATCCTCCAAACCCAGTACCAATAACAGGCGCGGTTGGGGACGAGAACCAAAACATATTTTCGACTTCTGCTGGCCATCCCCCGCAAGAAACGCGCCTGCTCTTCTACCGTGTAGTGCTCCAAAACGCCGGAATTAAAAACGAGGTCGTAGTCTGGGCTACGCAGGGCGAAAGCATCATCCTCGATCAATTCGCCGATGACCCCCGCACGCGCGAACTGGCGGGACGCATAATTGAGCGCCGCCTGCGAGAAATCGAGCACTGAAACTTTATAACCGCCTTCGCTAGCCAATGCGACACTCTGATTGCCTCCGCCGCAACCAGCTTCCAGCACTCGCGCCCCCTGTGGGAGCAGGCCTTTGATCGCCTCGACCAGCTGTTGATTAAATTCGGCGGTCGGCGCGTCTATGTCATGGTCCGGCAAATCACGGTAATAGGCATCCCACTTGGACTTCTCTTTTTCTGACGCCTCCAGCGCTAACAGCTCTCGACGGCATTCAGCCGATCCATAAATCGCTAACAATTGCTTTCCGCTTGGCCAAGCTGAAGTCGGCACATCAATCACTGCGATACGAATCCGTTCCAACCTATCCAGACGTGACGGCCAGCTAGCCTCGTTAAACGAGGCAAAGTGGAACTCCGACAGCGGCGCTTCGGCATATGGAACGAGGATGGCAAGAAAATCCCCTGCCAATTCAGCAATACGATGGGCCACCTCGATTGGCGCTTCAAAATGCTCAAGACAATTACTGCAGAAAATCGCGCTGGCCGAAGGAAGCCGCTCGGGACTACTAGCGAATTGGTAAGACGGATACGATTCCGCGGCTCGCTCGATCGCGCGTTCGGCAACATCCACCCCCATTACCAATGCTGACGGGAAGGCTCTCGATAGTTCATCAACGCCCTGCCCCAATGCGCAGCCCCAATCAAGAATCCGGCGACCAGCTTCGCCTAGCCACTTACGCTCCGCAGGGCTCAGCCCCTCAATCAGAGCAACCATGAAGGCTCGCGTCTGCGAGCTACCATCATTGCGATCCCATTCGCTCTTGAAATAATCATTCCACCATACAGGTGTATTTACGAGAGAGGCGTTCTCATTCATTTAATGTCTGCTCTTGCTCATTGATTACGCTGACGAGCGCATCAGTTTTCATGGCGCGCAGGGCTACCACTAAATATCACCGCCGGCTTAACGAAAGAAAAGACCCGCTCCTGTGAGACCACTTTTATGGTCAGAGCGTGCTCCACAAAATCGATGTAGCGCGGGGTTTCCGATTTACGATCCTCAACAGCAACAACGAGCACGTAATCATCTGGCGCGAGAATATTTTCAAACTCGAACGTCGCCTCGAAGGCCTCACCGGCACGCAAGGCCCGATACCGCCAGCCATGGCAGTAGGACGTATCCACGATGAGGTCAAGTCCTTTGCGATGCTTTAAAGAGAAAGCCAAGCTAAGATGATCCCGCGAAAGAGGAATCTTGGCTCGCGCGACAATTCGGAGATTGAGGCGTGCGCCACGCTCGAATACGTTGGCCGAAACAAAGCCGTCAGAATAAATTGAAACAGCCTCGATAAGCGCCTCGCTGCTTCCCCAGCGCCCGTCCACCAACGATGACAACGTGACTGACAATCCTGGCAGTTCATCACCGACGTCCGCCTGGGAGGATGTATCAACGGCCGCAGCGGTCGCCAGCGCAGGAGCCTCATCGGCAAACACAGATCGAAGATAGCGAGAGGTCACCTCAGGCGCGTTGCCGTCTGCTCGCAACTCCCCCCCCTCAATCCACAATGCTCGGCTACACAAACTTCGTACCGCTTGAACATCATGGGAAACGAAAAGCAAAGTCGTGCCGCCATCTTGAAGTTCCCGCAACTTGCGAAAGCACTTGGCCTGAAACGGCGCGTCTCCAACCGCAAGAGCTTCGTCGACGATTAGTACGTCAGGCGAAGCATGCACGTTCACCGAAAAGGCAAGTCGTACAAACATTCCCGACGAATAAGTCCGAACAGGCTCGTCGATGAAATAGCCGATATCGGCAAAACGCAGGATGTCTTCCATCCGAGCTTCGATCTGAGCCTGAGTCAGTCCCAAGAGGGTACCGGCAATAAGTACATTCTCCCGTCCGGAAAAATCGGGATCGAAGCCTGCACCCAACTCCAGCAAGGCTGCCATGCGTCCGGCCACCCGCACCGACCCCTCTGTCGGCGCCAGCACTCCCGCAATTAACTGCAATAGCGTCGACTTACCTGCGCCATTACGGCCGACAATCGCAACCGTCTCGCCGCGCGCCACTTCGAACGTTGCGCCCCGAAGCGCCCAGTGACCGTCAACCGTTCGACGCTGACCCAAGAGCGTTCTTACGAACAAGCGCCCCGGCGATTCGCCTAGGTAGCACTTGCCAAGGTTCGTTGCTGAGACGATCGGCTCTGAGATAAGACTCATACGAGATCGGCAAAGGCTGGGCTCAGACGCCTAAAAAGCCAGCAAGTCATGACAATAAACATCCAAGCGGCTATCGTAACTACCAGGAAAGCGGACCGATCGAAAGCGCTTCCCGTGATTAGGGCTGATCGAATACCTTCGATCAGCCAAGCAAGCGGATTGGCATTAAGAACAGGCCTAAGGGGTTCCGGCACTGCATCCATAGCGTAGAAGACCGGGGAAACATAAAGAAGCGTCGTGGCCAAAAATGGAACGATCTGCCCTAGATCGCGAAAGAAGACGCCAAGCGCAGCAAACAGAAAACAACACCCTCCACCGAGCAGCATCACTGGCAGCAGCCATAGCATCGCGAGCGGGGCCGTAATGGGCAGACCTCCTTTGACAACGACGACAAATACGACCAACACTGCGAGATAAGCCAGCAAATGAAAGGCCGCCGACAATACAGGCACCCAAACCAAGGCTTCGAGCGGAAAGACGACCCGCTTGACAAAGCTCGGATGCGACCTAACGACTGCATGTGCTCGTCCAAGAACATCGGATATGAACCCATGGACCACCAGACCGGAGAACGCGAATACGGCGAAGCTCCCCACCCCCGCCTCGGTCGGAGACCAGCGTGCGCGAAAGATTAGCCCGAAGAAGAATGCGAATACAGACAATAGCAGCAGGGGCGACAGCAGGCTCCAGGCAACTCCAAGAATAGACCCCCGGTAACGTGCCGCGACATCGCGCACGGTCAACCGCAAGACCAGCCGGCGGTGGTGAATCAACGTTCGTGCAGGCAGAAACGCAAAAAACATAAAATCCGATCCAAGCCGAGTCAGCATCGGAAGTAATCGCGATACCAAGCCACAAAACGCGAAACGCCTTCCGCAATCAGCGTGTTCGGGCGATGACCGGTCCACGCTGTCAGTGCAGAAACATCAGAAAATGTCGCGGGTACGTCGCCTGGTTGAATCGGGAGAAGATTTTTTTCCGATGTTTTTCCAAGCGCAGCCTCAATTGCCTCGATGAAACTCATCAATTCCACCGGCCCTTGATTCCCAATATTAAAAACTCGATAAGGCGCACGAGCCGTGGCAGGATCGGGGTTCTGCGGATCGAAATCCGCGTTGGGCTCAGCTGGGCGATCAAGTGTGCGGATTACGCCTTCGACAATGTCGTCGATGTAGGTGAAATCGCGCTGCATCTTGCCGTAGTTGAAGACGTCGATCGGACGGCCTTCGAGGATGGCTTTGGTGAATAAGAACAAGGCCATGTCGGGCCGGCCCCAAGGGCCATACACGGTAAAGAAACGCAGACCGGTGGTCGGCAGGCTGTATAGATGGCTGTAGGTGTGGGCCATCAACTCGTTGGCCTTCTTCGTTGCAGCGTAGAGGCTGACCGGGTGGTCGACGCTGTCAGACTCGGAGAACGGCATCTTCTCGTTACCGCCGTACACGCTTGAACTGCTGGCGTAGACGAGGTGCTGCACCTTCGTATGGCGGCAGCCTTCGAGAATATTGGTGAAGCCAACGATGTTGGATTCGATATAGGCGTGCGGGTTGATCAACGAGTAGCGCACGCCGGCTTGCGCCGCCAGGTGCACAACGCGGTCGAACTTCTCTTCGGCGAACAGTTTCTCGATCGACGGACGATCGGCAACGTCCATCAGGACGAAGCGGAAATCCGGGTGCGGGGTCAGTCGCGCAAGGCGGTCGCGTTTGAGTTGAGGGTCGTAGTAGTCGTTGAGGTTATCAAGACCAACGACGACATCGCCGCGCTCAAGCAAGCGCAGGCTGGTGTGCATGCCGATAAAGCCGGCTGCACCGGTTACGAGTACTTTCATTGCGGGCCACCTGATCCCTCAATGGCGTACCCGTTCCGTGGCGAAGTCACGAAACAGTCGGCCTCGGGGAGAGAAGTTGAACGGTTAGTATCTCTAGCGGATACCTGCCGAATTGTTGCATCACCCCGACCAGCCTCGGACCAGCGTGCTGCAGCGCGGCGAGGATTATCTCACAGGGCCGCTAACAGGCAATACTGCGCCGACGGAGTGGGCGTTGCAGATCAGGAAGGCGCGTCGGCGGGGGGTTGCTGCGCCTCATGGCATCATCAGCCGCATGTGGAAACGCATCCGAATCACGATCCTGCTGCTCATTCTCGCTAGCGTGGCGCTGGAGACGTGGCGCGCACAACGCACCGCAACAAGCTGGCGCGACACGCTGCAAGTCGCCGTCTACCCGATTAACGGCGACGGCAGTTCCGCGGCGGCACAGCGCATACAGGCGCTTGAGTCCGACAGCTTCGTCGACATCGAACACTTCTTCGCCGCAGAGGTGAAGCGGTACGAGGTGCCAACCTTGCAACCGGTTCGGCTCAACCTGCAGCAAGCGCTGAAGACGTTACCGCCATCACCACCCGAACGACCTGGCGTGCTCGATTCCATGTTTTGGAGCCTGAAGATGCGTTGGTGGGTATGGCGCCTGCCACCCCCCACCCTGCGCCCCAACATCCATCTGTTTGTGGTGTATCACGACGGGAGCGCCGGCAGGGTGCCGACCTCGCACGGGCTGCAGCGCGGGCAGATCGCGATTGCTCATGTGTTTGCGGACAATGTGATGCAACGGAGCAACGCGGTGGTCATTGCCCACGAGCTATTGCACACACTGGGGGCGACGGATAAATACGACCCTGCCACGCTGGAGCCAATCTATCCGTCCGGCTACGCCGACCCCCTTGCGACGCCTCGGCTGCCGCAGCGCTTTTGTGAGCTGATGGCCGGGCGGCTACCAGGATTCGGTGCGCCACCCGAGCAGCCGCGAAGCCTCGCGCAATGCCTGATCGGCGAACAGACTGCGCGCGAGATCGGCTTGCTGCGCCCTTAACGATCAAGCCTGTGCTCAACGCATCGATGTCGGAGCGGGCGGTTCGTGCAAACGCTCAAGCAGGCGCTCCACTGCCAGCACGGCGGCGGATGGCAGCCCGACGCGTACGCTGGCCGCGCGGCCATGGCCAATCAGCAGGCAAAGCTCTGAACCATATTCGACGCTGCTCAGCGTCCACGCAACCGGGAAGCCGCGGTTTACATAGGTCACGACCCTGCTCCAACGATCGAGGCTCCCGTGAGGCTGCCCTTCCCGCGGCGGTAGTGCATCAAGAATGGTGAGCAGACAGCGTGCGGTCGCAGCCAGCAATCCTGCTGGTGCCGGGTCGCGCGATCGCCGGCCAGAAGCGGCGGCCTGCCAACTCGCCAGCCCGAGCAAGGGGCCGTTGCTGGGTGCGAATTCCTGCAGCGCACTGCGCAGCTTGAACGACAGCGCGTCGACGGACGCCGCCGTGACATCCACGCGGGCAGCCGGCACAAAGGGATCGGGAAATCCATCCAGCACCATACGAACCACGGCGCGGAAGAGATCAGAGACCACCATGTTGAAAGCGATCACGCAACTGCTGCTGGGATCGCCCGAATCGAGCCGCAACTCGCCGTGAAGCAATAATTGCGAGAACGTCACCAGTCTCGTCTCGGCAAAGCGCGCCTCGTACAACCTGACTTCGCCATTGGCGACAAACGCGGCAAACCAGAAACCGTCGCCTACCGCCAACAGGTTCTCGTCAATGCACAAACCGTAGGTATCAAACAGTGGCGTGTGGATGATCGCGCGTGGCGGCGTTGCGCCAAAGCGGGCCACGAGCGGCGCGCGGAAGACCTCGGGCACGTCCTCGATACGATCGAGCCCCTCTGAGAAAGGTAGTTGCCGGCCTGCGCTGCGCCCGAATGCCGCTTGGGTGACCTGCGTGCCCATGATCTTGCCTCCCTGATTCGTTCGATCCGTTGGCCGCACGACCGCGCAGCCCCAATGCCACCATTTCAGTCTAGATCGCCGCGCGGCGAGCGCCACCTGCCGGTGCAGACATGCCTTAGGACGGTGCATTGGCACACCCAGCAACCGCGCGCGCCCCGTTCCAGTGCTGCCACAAGGGGTGTATGCGCGCTGGTTCGCTCCTTGCTAGTCAGCGAATGCGAATCCCCGCCTGCCGCGCGCTACATGAGCGGTTACCTGCTGACCATACCTCCACCCGGCTCCCCGCGCCTAGTTGGTGCGGACGCGAGTCACGCTTGGATCGCAGTGTGGTGCCCCAACGCAGGTTGGGTGGAATTTGACCCAACGAATGGCGTGCAGGCGGGTATCGGCCACATCACGCTAGGCTGGGGGCGGGATTTCGGCGACGTGACACCGCTGCGCGGCGTGATCGTCGGCGGCGGCGAGCACGCCCCCAGCATCGAGGTAAGCGTCGTGCCGGAAGCGGACTACGCCGCCTTATTCGGCGCCACGCGCCGGGCGTAAGTAGACGCGCGCGCTCCAGGTGCGCCGCTAGCGCTTGCGTGGCGTCTCGGCCTGTTTGCGAATCGCATCGTCAAGGCGTTGCATCCAGGCCTCCGGCACCTGGCGGCTGCACAGAATATGCCGCGTCATGCCGGGCGGCATGTCCGGAAAATCCACCCGCTCAAGCTTCTGGTTCTTCAGGTCCGGCGTGTTCGCAAGGTAGAAGTCAAGATCGTCCTGATCGACGATCATGAAGTCGAAACGCCCCGCCGCAAGCATCCAGATCCCACGCACGGGCGCGTCCAGCACCCTGGATACCGGCACACGTGCGCCAGCGATCAAACGATCCAGTTCAGGTCCGTAAGACACCGCGTCGACCACGCCAAAGCGCTGATCCCCCGCCTGCAGCAAGGCCGCAAAGCTCGTGTGGCGGCGCAAGCGAGGCGCCATGTCGGCCCGCGTCAAGACGACCTGAGGTCGGTCGGTATGAATCGGCAGCGAGAAGCGCGCGAAAGCCTCACGCTCAGGCAGCCGGTACCAGCCGAAGGAACACAGCGGCGCGGCATTTGCGCGCAACTCCGCCCACATGCGCGCGGGCGGCATCTCTTCAAAGCGGGCGCGCAAGCCGGCGGCAGCAAACAACTGCTGCGCACGCGCCAGAAGAAAGCCCTTCTGAACGCCGTTTTCAACGTAGCTGTACGGCGGCTTGTTACGAAACACGACACGGACCGACTCGTCGGCCGCAAACGCCGCATCCGGCAACAGGCCGGCGACGAGCAGCGCGCAGACAAGGCGCAGCCGAATCCGCACCACCCGCGCCCCGTCAGGCCCGGCCAGTGCTGCCGAAACCGCCTTCGCCACGATGCGACACATCAAACTCTTCAACCACGTTGAAGCCCACTTGCAGCACCGGCACGACCACCAGCTGCGCGATGCGCTCCATCGGCTCGATGACAAAGGTCTTGTTGCCGCGATTCCAGACCGACACAAAGATCTGGCCTTGATAGTCCGAATCTATCAGCCCGACCAGGTTGCCCAGCACGATGCCGTGCTTATGCCCGAGCCCCGAACGCGGCAGAATCATCGCAGCGAGGCCCGGATCGGCCAGATGGATCGCCATACCGGTCGGTACCAGGAAGGTCGCACCCGGCTCCAGCGTAACCGGCGCATCCAGGCAGGCACGCAGGTCAAGCCCAGCCGAGCCATGGGTGGCGTAGTGCGGCGGGCTCTCCTTGAGGCGCGGGTCGAGCAGTTTCACGTCGATGTGGTGCATGGGTCGGGCTCCAGAGTTGGGGTCGTAATGGTTCGGGTCAAGCCAGCATGCCGGCGAGGTGCTCAACAATGGCTTCGGCGACAGCGTCCTTGGGGCCGTGCGGGACATCATGGCGGCCCGAATCGTCGAACAACACCACACGGTTATCGTCGCCGCCCATGCCGTCTTGCACCAGATTGCCGACCAGGAGCGGCACACGCTTCTTGGCGCGTTTGGCCGCCGCATACTCGTCGAGATTCTGGCTCTCGGCCGCAAAGCCCACGCAGAACGGCGGATTGGGTAGCGACGCCACTTCGGCGAGGATCGGGTCGC
>JAJZLD010000122.1 GCA_021803785.1 Pseudomonadota bacterium
ACGCCCGGCGAGAACGGCGCTTCGATACCCTTGCCGTGCAGGTGGCAATGCGAGCTTTCCGGCGCAAAGTGCCGGCAGCGTCCTGCACAGGGAAGGGGGTGCGTTGCGGACATCCAGACCTCGGGCGCATTAAAGGGGATGCAATTGTCCCTGTTTTGTACAAAGGCGCTTGTCAAAGATTGCGTCGCGTCGAGCGTGACGAATTTCGCAGGTCGCGCCCGGCAGCCTTGAGTGGTCTTGGTTGTCGGCTGCGCTGTGCGGGTGCCGGATTCCTTGCCGATGCGACCGTCGCCGACAACATTGCCTACGGCCTGCCAACCGCCAAGCGGGACGACATTGTCGCCGCCGCAGTGGCAACTGAAGCGCACGCGTTCATCGCCCAGATGCCGCAAGGCTACGACACGCGGGTCGGTGAGCGCGGGCAGACGGGCGAACGCGCGGCGGCCGAATCTGCGGCCGATTCGGTGTAGGCTCGCGAACTTGTCACGCGAAACGTGTACAAACAGGCAACCCGAGGCGCCCGACAGATGGCGCCCGCAACACCACCCTCAACCCTGACAGGAGCAACACCATGAGCACAGTCACCCTGGGCGGCAACCCGATTGATGTCGTCGGCACCTTCCCGACCCCCGGCAGCACCGCCGCCGACTTCACGCTGGTCGGTGCTGATCTGGCCAACCATGGCCTCGCCGAGTTCGCCGGCAAGCGCAAGGTGCTGAACATCGTGCCCTCGCTCGATACGCCAACCTGCGCGGTGTCGACCCGCAAGTTCAACGAGAAGGCCTCGTCGCTCGACAACACCGTCGTGCTGGTTATCTCCGCCGACCTGCCCTTTGCCGCCAAGCGCTTCTGCGAAGTCGAAGGCCTCAAGAACGTGATGACGCTGTCGGCGATGCGCGGTGGCGAGGCCTTCAAACAGGCCTACGGTGTGGACATTGCCAGCGGCCCGCTCGCCGGCCTTACCGCCCGCGCCGTGGTTGTGCTGGATACCGACAACAAGGTGCTGCACAGCGAACTCGTCAGCGAGATCAAGAACGAGCCGAACTATGAGGCGGCGCTGGCGGTGCTGAAGTAAGGCTTTGGTTGCGGCTGTTGTGTCGGCCGTGTGCGTTTTGGAAGGAGTCCGCTGAGTGCGGGCTCTCTTGTTGTGCGGCATGGCTGACATGTTCTTGGTTATTGCGCATTGGCTTGTGATCGCTGCCGGTGCATTGTGACGGTGTGACCGGCCAAGCCAGAAAATCGCTCCGCCTCAGCGCCCCACGGCAGGTGTTGTGCACCCAGCCGTGGGGCGGTTTGAGCAGCAGCTCCGGGAGGATAGTTCCGCAGGCCCCGGGCGCGCGGGGTCATCGCAGCCAAGGCCTCGGTGCAGAAGACAGAAGATTATGGCCACAAACGCCGGGGCGGGACGCAGCGCGCGGCTGGTGCCTGGCATGCTCAACTGAATGCCTTGTTGCCGATCGTAAGCCACCGACTGCCGCGATCGGCATCTGCGTCGATCGGGCGAGTGGTGACGCCAGCGCAGACTAGAATCGCGGTTTTCCCAATCCGGAGCTCCCATGTCCGTCCTCATCTGCGGATCGATTGCCTACGACACGATCATGGTCTTCCAGGATCGATTCAAGAAGCACATCCTGCCCGACCAGATCCACATCCTGAATGTTTCCTTCCTCGTGCCGGACATGCGGCGCGAGTTCGGCGGCTGCGCCGGCAACATTGCGTACGCGCTGAAGCTGCTCGGCGGTGCGCCGCTGATCATGGCCACGGTGGGTGAGGACGCTGCGCCGTACCGCAAGCGCCTGGCCGACCTCGGTATTCCGGATACGCATGTACGTGAGGTGCCCGGCAGCTACACCGCGCAAGCCTTCATCACTACCGATCTGGACGACAACCAGATCACCGCCTTCCACCCCGGCGCGATGAGCTTTTCGCACCAGAACCATGTGGCGGATGCAGCGGGTGTGAAGCTGGGCATCGTCGGGCCGGATGGGCGCGATGGCATGCTACAGCATGCGCGCGACTTCCACGCTGCGGGCATCCCCTTCGTTTTTGATCCGGGCCAAGCGATGCCGCTGTTCTCGGGCGAGGACTTCCTGCAGTTCCTCGACTGGGCGAGCTGGTGCACCGTCAACGATTACGAAGCACACCTGCTGTGCGAGCGCACGGGTCTGACGCTGCCGCAGATTGCGGCCAAAGTGAAGGGGCTGGTTGTCACGCGCGGCGGCGAAGGTTCGGACATCTTTGCCGACGGGCGCGAGACGCGCGTACCGGTGGTGCCGATCACCGCGATCGCAGATCCCACCGGTTGCGGCGATGCCTACCGCGGCGGGTTGCTGTACGGGCTATCCAATGGCTGGTCACTCGAGAAGGCATGTCAGCTTGCGAGCGTGATGGGCGCTTACAAGATCGAAGTTCGTGGCCCGCAGAACTACACGCCAACGCGCGACGAGATCGCGGCGCGTTTCGAGAAGGCCTACGGCGCACGGCCATTCTGATCTGCGATAGGCAGTAACGAAAAAGGCCGGGCGCTTTCACCCCGGCCTTTTTTACATGCGATCGATTTCGCAGCCTTGGGGCCGTGGGGCCGGGTTCATCCGTCCCCGCGCTCACCGGCCGCATGCAGATGCCGGCGAACCGACAGCGCGGCGCCGAGCCAGCCGAGCAGACTGGCGAAGCCGATCAGTGCTGCTACGCCGAGGGGATCTAGCCCATTGAGTTCGAGCGGAATGCCGTAAGACTCGGCGAGTCGCGTGGCGGGCCCCTGCATCAGCGAAAGGATGCCGAGCAGCAGCCCCCAGGCGGCGAGGCCGCCGAGCGCGCCTTGTAGCGCACCGAACCAAAGGAAGGGGCGGCGCACCCATTGTTGGGTTGCGCCAAGCAGCAGGCTGACGCCGATCTCGTGGCGCTGCGTCAGGATCTGCAGCCGGATGGTGTTGAAGGTGACGATGACCAGCGCAGCGCCCAGCAGGCCGGCCAGTGCACCGACCGCAGAATGCACAAGGCTTACCAATGCAGCCAACCGCTGCACCCATTCGGTGTCGAGTTGCACATGTGCGACGCCGGGCAGTTTGCGGAAGCTCTCGGCCAGGCGTGTGAACTCGGCGGGGGCGTCGCTGTGCGGTGTGACGATAAAGGCATCGGGTAACGGATTCTCACCGAGCGCGCGGGTCACGTCGCCCAGGCCGCTGCCGCTTGCCAGCTGCTTGAGCGCTTCGTCGCGCGGAACGAAGCGCAGGCCGGTGACACCTTTGTCGCTGCGCAGCGCACGTTCGACTGCGGCGACCTTGGCCTTGTCGGCGCCCACTTCCATGAAGATGCTGATCTCGGGTTGGCCGGACAGGCCGTGTGCAAGTCGCGCAACGCTGTCGGCAAGCACATAGCCCAAGGCGGGCAGCACCAGCGCGATGGCAACCACCAGCACCGATAGCAGGGTGCCGAGCGGGGTATGGGTGAGGCGTTTGACGGCGCGCGTGAGCGCGATGCCGTGGAGGGCGAACCAACGAGTCATGCGCTCACCAGCCTTCCCTTCGAGAGTTCGATGCGGCGCGGCGCGCGATCGGCGAACAGGCGTTCGTCGTGGGTCGCGATGATCATCGTCACGCCAGCTTCGTTGTAGTCGCGGAACAGCGCGGCGATGTCCTGCGCATAGGCAGCATCGAGGTTGGCGGTGGGTTCGTCTGCGATCAGCATGGTGGGGCGATTGACGATCGCGCGCGCGATCGCGACGCGTTGTTGCTCGCCGCCCGAGAGCGAAATCGGCATCGAACGTTCATGCTGTGCCAGGCCGACGCGTTCCAGCGCCGCGCGGACACGCGCCTTGGCGTCGCGTACCGGCATGTCGGCGAGAATCAGCGGCAGCATCACGTTGTCCAGCACGTTGCGGTCATAGAGCAGGCGGCTGTCTTGCGTGACGAGACCAAGGCTGCGGCGCAGGTAGGGAATCGCGCCGGCCGGCAAGCGACTCACGTCCTGATCGTTGATCAGCACGCGACCGCTGGTGGGGCGCTCGAGCACCGGCAGCAGCTTCAGCAGGGTGCTCTTGCCGGCGCCGGAGTGGCCGCGCAGCACGACCAACTCGCCGCGCTCGATGCGCAGGTTGATGCCGATCAGCGCTTCGTACCCGCCGGGGTAGCGCTTCGAAACGTTGTCGAACTGGATCACGCGGTGCGCTCCTGGCTGTTTCGGCTACTTGGCGGGCGCGTCGAACAGCGCTTCGACGAATTCGCGCGCCACGAAGGGCTGCATGTCGTCGATGCGTTCGCCCACGCCGATGAAGCGGATCGGTTTCGGGTTGGTACGTGCGATGGCGGCGAGCACGCCGCCCTTGGCGGTGCCGTCGAGCTTCGTCACGACCAAGCCGGTGACGCCGACCGCCTTGTCGAAGGCCGCCAGCTGCGCCAGTGCGTTCTGGCCAATATTGGCATCGAGCACCAGCAACACTTCATGCGGCCCGGTTGCGTCTGCCTTCTGGATGACGCGACGCACCTTGGCGATCTCTTCCATCAGGTGCAGTTGCGTAGGCAGGCGGCCGGCAGTGTCGGCCAGCACGATGTCGATGCCGCGCGCGCGTGCAGCGTTGATCGCGTCGAATACGACTGCGGCCGGGTCGCCGCCGTCTTGCGAAATCACCGTCACGTCATTGCGGCGGCCCCATTCCTGAAGTTGCTCGCGGGCGGCGGCGCGGAAGGTGTCGCCCGCGGCGAGCAACACGCTCTTGCCTTCGGCCTGGAAGCGCTTGGCCAGCTTGCCGATCGATGTGGTCTTGCCGGAGCCATTCACGCCGGCCAGCATGATGATCGTCGGCTTGTGGCTGTGGATGTCGAGCGGCTGCTGCAGCGGCGTCAGCAGGTCTTCGAGCAGTTCCATCAGTACGCCTTTGAGCTGCTCGCCGGTTTCGAGCTTGTCGCGCTTCCAGCGCTTGCGCATTTCGTCTATCAGGAACTGTGTCGCGTCGACACCGCAGTCGGCGGTGAGCAGCGTGGTCTCGATCTCGTCGAGCAGTTCATCGTCGATCTTGCGTCGAGAGAACAGGTCCGACATCAGATCGCCGACGTCGGCGCCCAGGGTCGGGCCGACCGCAGCGTTTAGCTTCGCGCGGGTCTTAGCGAGGCCGTCGCGAAGGCGCGCGGCCCAAGAGCGCGCGTCTGCGGACGCGCTGTTCGTTTCCGGCGCAGGGGCCGGGGTGCTGACTGTCGAAGCAATCGGCGCGGCTTCAGCTGGCGCTGCTTCCGGGGCTGTTGCGGGCGCTGGCGCGGCAGGGCTTGGCTGCGGCGCGGCGCTGTCAGCGGGTTTCTTTTTGAAGAAATCGAACATGGGAGCTTCCGTGGATGCCGGGTGCGCGAGTGGCGCGCAAGCCCGTGTGCCGCTAATATGCTGCGCCCGCGGTAGCCTGCAGAGGCTGCGCCGGCAGGAAAATTTGACCCAGAAGTCTAGCAGATGCCCCCCATCCATCCTGAGTTTGCGGTGTCCGGAGCTGCCCGATGAGCCAATTGCGCATCGTGGGCGGCCAATGGCGTTCGCGCCGCCTGCGGGTGGCGGATCTGCCGGGGCTGCGGCCAACACCCGACCGAGTGCGCGAAACCTTGTTCAACTGGCTGGGGCAGGATCTGGATGGCTGGACGTGCCTGGATCTGTTCGCCGGGAGTGGGGCGCTCGGCTTCGAGGCGGCTTCGCGCGGTGCTGCCCATGTGCTGCTTGTTGAGCGCGACCCGGCTGCGTATGCTGTCCTGCAGCAAAACGCCCGCCTACTTGGGGGCGAGGCCTTGGTATGCCAACGTGGCGACGCGCTGAGGTTGGTCGACACAACACCGCGCCGCTTCGATCTGATTTTGCTCGATCCACCCTTCCGCCAGCAGTGGCTGGAGCGGCTCGCGCCCAAGCTCGAACGGATCCTGGCCGATGACGGTTTTGTGTACGTCGAAGCGGAATTGCCGGTCGAGACCCTGGGTGGCTTGCGTGCCGTCAAGGCCGGCAAGGCCGGACAAGTTCACTATCAATTACTGAAACGAGGCGACGCATGAGGGAACGCGTAGCGGTTTATCCGGGAACGTTCGATCCGCTGACGCGCGGCCATGAAGACCTCGTGCGGCGCGCTTCGCGCATGTTCGAGAAGGTCATCGTCGCGGTTGCAGACAGCCGCGGCAAGCGGCCGATCTTCGAACTGGACGAACGGGTCCAGATCGCGCGCGAGGTGCTCAGCGGCTATCCGAACGTCGAGGTCTGCGGGTTTTCCGGGCTGCTGCTGGATTTCCTGAAGAAGCAGGATGCGCGCATTGTGCTGCGCGGCCTGCGTGCCGTGTCGGACTTCGAGTACGAATTCCAGATGGCCGGGATGAACCGCCGGCTGTATCCCGAGGTCGAATACGTGTTTCTGACGCCGGCCGATGAGTTCATGTTCCTGTCGGCGACGATGGTGCGCGAGATCGCACTGCTCGGCGGCGATGTGGGTCAGTTCGTGCAACCGGCCGTGCAGGCGAGGTTGAGAGAGAAGATGAGCGCCCTGCGAGGGTAAGGAAGAGGTAAGAAGCCATGGCTTTGATGATCACTGACGAATGCATCAACTGCGACGTGTGCGAGCCCGAGTGCCCGAACAACGCGATTTCGCAAGGTGCCGAGATTTATGAAATCGACCCGAATAAGTGCACCGAGTGCGTCGGACACTACGACGAGCCGCAGTGCCAGCAGGTCTGCCCGGTCGACTGCATCCCGCTGAATCCGGAACGCGTTGAGACCAAGGATCAGCTGATGGAGAAATTCCTCAAGCTGACGGCGCAGAAGTAGTTGCTGGTGCAGAAATAGAAGCAGAAGCGGGCGGCCTCGGCCGCCCGTTTGCGTTTCCGGCTACAGCACTGATCAGGCGGCGCGGGCGGGTGCTTCGGCCTCGGCCAGACTACCGGTAATGCCGATTGCGGCGGCGATGCCGCGCTCCAGGCGGTTGAGCTCGGCCAGCTGCTGCAGCAACCCGCGCTCGGTCTGGTCGAGTTCCGCGATGCGCTCTTCGAGCGTGCCGGTGGCCTCGTGGATGCGCTTGACGCTTTCAAGCCGGCGCTTGAGCTGGATCTGGTACTCGCGCACCTGCGTTTCGAGCGGGCTCATCACCGCGCGCAGCCACTGGTCGACGTCGCGGTTGGCCATTTCGAAGGTGCGACGGGCTTCCAGCGCAATCGTGTCGAAGAAGCGTTGCGTGACCGTGCCCTTGCGGTGCAGCACCATCGCGCCGACGGTGTTGAGCTGCTGGTTGAAGGCGGCACGCAGCCGCTCGATTTCCTTCTCGTAGCGCAGGGTCGAGAAGCTCGACGGCGCTGCGAGTTTGAGGCCATGCTCGATGGCGAACTTCTTGTACATCGTGTCGAGCATCCGCTGGATTTCGCTGACCTCTTCCGAGGACTTGCGCAGGTTGCTGCGCAACTGATCGAAGAAGTTCTCCATCGCTTCGCGCAACCCGCGCGAGAAGTTCGCATCCAGCATCGCTTCACGCGTGCGTCGGGTCTCGTGGCGAAGGGCGTCGAGGCCAAGGTGTGCGTAGAGGTTGTTTGACAAGCTGGTGAATACGCTGCGCGTTGCGTGGTACTTCTGCAGGCCTTGTTCGAACTCGGTCTTTTCGGCGCGCACCTTACGCATCATGTACTCGATGACGCTGCGGTTCTTGCCGCGCAAATCGGAGAGTTCGCGCACCTGCTCCTGAACGCCGCGCAAACGCGCATTCAAAAGCTCGCGGGTGCGGCGGATGATCTCGCCGGTTTCGCCGCGCGCGTTGTCGCGCACGATCTCCTGGCGCGTTGGCAGCAGCTCGCTGCTCAGTGCGCTCTCAAGCATCTCGACGCGGCTGCGGTCGAGCAGATCCGGGTCGCGCGTCACCTTGGCGAGGAGCGCCTTCTGGGCCGAAACCGGGAACACCTGATTCTCCGGTACCGACAGCGTGCGCGCCACGCTGGCGACCTGGTTGCGGATCTCGTTGTCGATCTGCGATTCCGAGCGGATGCCGTCCCACAGGCTGTCGATCTTGTTGAGCACCACCACGCGGCCGCGCTGCTGCGCCTTGCCGGCGACGATGTGCTCCTGCCAGACGGCCAGATCGCTTTGCGTGACGCCGGTATCCACGGCAAGAATGAACAATACCGCGTGTGCGTTGGGCAGCAGCGAAAGCGTCAGCTCGGGTTCGGAGCCAATCGCGTTCAGGCCCGGGGTGTCGACGACGACGAGACCTTGCTTCAGCAACGGGTGCGGGAACTGGATCAGCGCATGGCGCCAAGCCGCAATCTCCACTTTGCCATCTTCTTCGATCCGCGCGCCCTTCTTGCCGCTCGGATCCACCGCGAAGCCGAGGCGCTCTGCCTCGTCCGGCGCGACGCGCTTGGTTTCGCCAACACGCGCCATGGCGCGCTGCATGCTCTCGGTCGATTCAACGTCGATCGGGACCGTGATCCATTCTTCCGGATGGCGTTTGAATTCCTGAACGCTGGCGCCGCGTCCGCGCGTTTCGATCGGCAGCAGGCGGATCGACGGCGACTGGCCGTTTTCCCACTGCAACTCAGTCGGGCACATGGTGGTGCGGCCGGCGGAGGAGGGCAGGATGCGGTCGCCGTAGTCGGCGAAGAACACTGCGTTGATGAGCTCGGACTTGCCGCGCGAGAACTCGGCGACGAAAGCGACGGTGAGCTTCTCGTCGCGCAGGCGCTCGAGCAGGTAGCGCAGGCGCAAGTCGGTCTGGGTGTCGCCGACCTCGTTGCGGGTGAGCCAGGTTTTCAGTTGCGAAATGGCCTGGCCGACACTGTCGCGCCACTCTGAAAACTCGGAGAAACTGTCAGTCAGGTTCATACCCGCTCCCGGGGGTGGAGATCAGCCGCCAGCGGCCCGCGCCAACGATCAGCGCCTGGATTTTGACGAATTCTTCAAGCATAACGAAATTCAGTCCG
>JAJZLD010000123.1 GCA_021803785.1 Pseudomonadota bacterium
TGCGAACGTCCAGCCTCATTCAGGTGCGCAGGCCAATATGAAGGTGGATGACCAGGACTACGCCATCGCGCTGTACTCGAGCAGCACCGTGAAAGACGGCGGCACGCTGCAGATCGGTATCGGCTCACTCGGCGATGGAATCGCGCACGCACTGATCCTGCGCGACCGCGATAATGCCACCTACCGGGCGATGCTCAAGGCGCTTGGCGGCCCAATGCATGCCGGCCACAACTACCAGGAGCCCTTCACGGAAGGCCTCTACGGCTGCAGCGAGATGTTCGTAAATGGCTTCATGGAGCTGATCGATGCCGGCATCATCCGCCGCGAAGTGTTCGACAACGTCGCGCTACAGACACTGCTGAATAACGGCAAGATCGGGCTGATCCCGAACGAAGCCATGCTCGAAGCCCTGCTCGACGCCCGAGCGATCGGCTCGCCGTTGTCGCAGGCCGACTTCGACTTCCTGCACCACTTCGGCATCCTGCACGCCGATGTGCGGCTCGAAGACGGCGCCCTGCTGCGCGGTGCCGAGCGGCTCCCCGCCACGCCGGCCGATCCCGCAGTACGCAAGGAGATCGCCGCCCGGATGCTGGGCGAGCGACTCACGCACGGGCGCCTGATGCACGGCGGCTTCTTCATCGGCCCGACGCATTTCTACGACCGCCTGCGTACCATGCCGCGCGAGCTGCTGGCCAAGATCAACATGACGCGCATCAGCTTCATCAACCAGGTGATGGGTCAGGAGCAGCTCGCCGCCACGCATCGGCGCGATGCCCGCTTCATCAACACCACGATGATGGTGACGCTGCTCGGCGCTGCAGTGTCGGACGGACTCGATACCGGCAACCTCGTCTCCGGCGTGGGCGGCCAGTACAACTTCGTCGCGATGGGCCACACCCTGCCCGGCGCTCTGTCGATCCTGATGCTGCGATCCTGGCGCATCGGCAAGGACGGCAAGCCGACCTCGAACATCGTCTGGAACTATGGCCACGTCACGATTCCGCGCCATCTGCGCGATGTGTACATCACCGAATACGGGATCGCTGACGTGCGCGGCCAGTCCGACGCCGATGTGATCAAACGCCTGCTGGCCATCACCGACTCGCGCTTCCAGGACGAGCTGCTCGCCCGCGCCAAGGCAAACGGCAAGATCGCGCAGGACTATCAGATCCCGCCGGAGCAGCGGCAGAACCTGCCCGAGGTGCTATCGCAGCGCCTCGCCGAGTTCCACCAGCGCGGCCTGCTGCCGGACTTCCCCTTCGGTACCGATCTCGACGCGACGGAGCTCACGCTCGCCAAGGCGCTGATGAAGCTCAAGGCGCAGCAGAAGTCACCGCTGTCTCTGGTCGGCTCCCTGATTCGCGGACTCTCGGCGACACCAAAACCCGAACTGCTCGCACGCATGGGGCTGGATCAGCCAAAGGATTTGAAGGAGAAACTGATGCGGGCCTTGGTGGCGGGGAATTTGTAAGACTGACCGCCGCGCGCGTCGGCCATCCGGATCAGCGGCCCTTGGCGGGTTCCTTCACGATCCCGCGCAAGGTCCGCTCCATCTCGCCATTGCACAGCTGCCGATAGCGCTGTGATTCTTCCACCGAGTCGATGATCGCGTGCTCGCGATCTACCTGGTGGAAGTTCGCTTCGAGCTGCGCCATCCAGCTGGCTCGGGCGCGCTCCAACACCGCTTCGCGGAGTGCGGCCGGCTCGCCCATCCACGGCGGCGCGCCGCCTTCTTGGGCGCGCAGGCTTTCTTCGACGAAGCGGGCCGTCTTTTCAAGCTGAGCCAGGTTGGCGGCGACATGGCGCTGTTCATGCGCCAGCACTTCATCATGGCCGCAGGTGCCGGGCGGGAACTCGGTCGCGACGTACACCTGCTGGTTGAGGATCAGCTTCACTTCAATGCGTGAGCGGATGCAGCTGCGCGCGCCGTTGCGTTCGCGCAGTCCCTGGTAGCTCCAGCGCATGTCGTAGCGCTGCCGCACCTGGGTCAGCCCAACCACCACTTCGCCGGCCTTCAAGGGTTGCTTGCGCAGCACCGCAAGCTCGGCGGCGCTGTGTGCGAGATCCAGTGGCGGTGTTTCGAGTTCGGTGAGGACGCGGATCTCCACCGGCTGCAGTCGCGTCTCGCAAAAGGCCGCAAAGGCATCCGGGCCCCGCTGCGTGCTCTCTGCATGCGCCACGTTGGCGACAAGCCCGAGGAACAGCGCCAAGCGGGAGAGAACGGGACGGATCGATCTGAACACGATACGCATCGGCAACGGCGGGGCGCCCATTCTGGCAGCCCCGCCTGCGCGATGCGAGGGTGTCAGCCCGTCTTCTTGCGCCTGGCGGCGGGTTTCTTCACGGCAATCGCACGCGCCGCACCGGCGTTGAGCGGTTCGATGAACTGGTTGTTCACCCAACCCTCGATGTCGGTATTGCCGACCACCTCGACGCGGTTCCAGCGATCGCCCGCCTCCAGCAGCACGAGCTCGGTGCCCTTCTTTAGCGGGGGCGCTACTGCGGGGAATTCGGCCCCGGCACCGGCGCGGATGTTGAGGCTGCTGGCGGTCACGCGGTAGTGCGGCGCGCTGTCATCGGCACGCCCGTGCATGCGTCCGCGCAGGGCTTCGAGCGGAAAGGCCGGGCCGGGGTCGGTCTTGCGGCCGCGTGCAATATCCTCGTGGCCCAGGATGTCTTCCAGACCGTAGCGCGCCACCAGCAGTTCCGCCAACTCGAAGGCGCGTTCGATCTGCACCGCGGTATAGGCCTGCCAGGGCATCACCGGCCCGCCGTACTTGTGTGCGGCGATTACCACCTGATCCTTCGCCACCGGCTTGCCGAAGCTGGTCTGGAAACTGTCGCCCACCTGCCGCAGACCGCCGGCGTTGTCCATCTCGATGCCGATCGAATGCTGGTTGAGGCCAATCACACCGTTCCACTGGCTCACGCCGGCATGCCAGGTGACGACATTGAATGGGGCAAGCTGGATGATGCTGCCGTCGCGCGCTAGCACGAGGTGGGCGGAAGCCTTCGCGGCAGGGTTGCACAGCCAGTCGGCGGAACTCTGTGCCGAGGCGCCGCCGGTGAAATGCATGATGAGAAAGCGCGCGGTGAGCGCACCACCGCGGTTCGGTGTTTCCTGCTTGCGCACCTGCTCGCCGGTCAGCCAGTGGTTTCGGATGTCCATGATTCGCCCCGTCCGCGCGCGGCGATTGCCGCGCCTCAATCCTAGGCGTAGACGGTGCGCCGTGAAGAGTCAAACCACCCATGAAAAAGGGCGATGCGGTCACCCGCATCGCCCTCTGGTTCGCAGTCGGCGCAACTTACTTCAAACGCACCGGTATGAACAGACGTTGATTGCCGCGCAGTACTAACAGCGCAAAGCGATAACCCGCGGCATCCAGCCGCGCCGTCATCTCCTGCATCGTCGTAACGCGCTGGTTGTTCACCGCGAGGATCACGTCACCGGGGCGCACACCCGCCTGTGCTGCGGGGCCAGCCACGTCTTCGACCAGCAGCCCGCCCGGCACGCCGAGCTTGCCGGCTTCGCGCGATTCGAGCTGGCGCAGTGCGAGGCCAACCTTGCCACTGGGCTTCTCGCCACCCTTGCCAGCCGTCGGCTTGCTGCCTTCGCCCGGCATCTCGGCCAGCGTCGCGGTGAATTCGCGGCTGGCCTTGTTACGCCACACCTGCAGCTTCACCTTGTCGCCCGGCTTCAGGTCGCCGATCACGCGCGGCAGGTCGGCCGATTCCTTCACTTCCTGGCCGTTCACCGCGAGGATCACGTCGCCCGATTCCAGACCGGCCTTCGCCGCCGGGCCATCGGGCTCGACCTGCGAGATCAGCGCGCCCTTGGCCTTGTCGAGACCGAAGGTCTGCGCCAGATCGTCGTCCATACCCTGGATCAGCACGCCGAGACGACCGCGCTGCACTTTGCCGTACTTCTGCAACTGGTCGCGCACCTTCATCGCGGTGTCGATCGGGATCGCGAACGAGATGCCCATGAAGCCGCCCGAGCGCGAGTAGATCTGCGAATTGATGCCGATCACCTCGCCGGCCAGGTTGAACAGCGGGCCGCCGGAGTTGCCGGGGTTGA
The DNA here is from genome assembly GCA_021803785.1 of Pseudomonadota bacterium. Lineage (GTDB taxonomy): Bacteria > Pseudomonadota > Gammaproteobacteria > Burkholderiales > Rhodocyclaceae > Niveibacterium. The sequence continues at coordinate 4,079 of JAJZLD010000123.1, forward strand.
TCGCAACGTCAGTCTGGATGAAGGGCACATAGGTTTCATCCGGCAGTCGGCGCGCCTTGGCCGAGATGATGCCGGCCGTCACCGTGTTGTCGAAGCCGAAGGGCGAACCGACCGCGATCACCCATTCACCGACCTTGGCATGCTCAGCGTCACCGATCTTCACGGTCGGCAGGTTCTTCGCGTCGATCTTCAGCAGCGCCACGTCGGTGCGCTTGTCGAGGCCGACCACCTTGGCCTTGAACTCGCGCTTGTCGGTCAGGCGCACGGTCACTTCGGTTGCGCCATCCACGACGTGAGCGTTGGTCAGCACATAGCCGTCCGGGCTCACGATGAAGCCGGAACCGACGCCTTGCTGCACGCGCGGCTGACCGCCCTGCTGGCCACCCTGGCCGGGCAACGGCACACCGAAGCGGCGCAGGAAGTCGTAGAACGGGTCGTCGGCAAACGGATTCTCGCCGGCGGTCTCACCACCGGACGTGCGCACGCTGGAGACGGCGATGTTCACCACCGCCGGCCCCACCTGCTCGACGAGAGCCGAAAAGTCGGGCAGGCCGGCACGCGCCGTGGCGGTGCTGCTCGCCGCGGCAACCGGGGCCGAAGCCAGCGCGCTGGCATGCGAGGTCGATACGCCGGGCCCTTCCTGCAGACATCCGGCAAACGCCACCGCAGCCACACTGGCGAGCGCGAGCGAACGGGGTAGCGTCATCTTCATTTTTGCATCTCCGTATTGGAATGGAAGTGGGATTATCGATGCGACACCGGCGACCGCAATCGGGCCGCTTACATGGCATTACAAACTGGGGATGCCTGTTGCAATTTTCAAGCCGGGACGGCGTCAGGGATACAATCGCTGGCTCCTTCCCGGCACCGGAATCGCTTCGTGACGCTCACCGATCTGCGCTACATCGTCGCCCTCGCACGCGAACGCCATTTTGGCCGCGCGGCGGAAAAATGCCACGTCAGCCAGCCGACGCTGTCGGTGGCGGTGAAGAAGCTTGAAGATCAGCTCGGCGTGATGCTGTTCGAACGCAGCGCAGCCGACGTCAAGCTGACCGACATCGGCGCGCAGATCGTGGCACAGGCCGAACGCGTGCTGATGGAAGCGCAGCAGGTGCGCGAGATCGCCGAAGCTGGCAAGGACCCACTTTCCGGGCCGCTGCGCCTGGGCGTGATCTACACGATTGCACCTTACCTGCTGCCGCGGCTGATTCCGCTGATGCGCGAACGCGCCCCGCGTGTGCCGCTGATCATCCAGGAGAACTACACCGCCAAGCTCACCGAGGCGCTCAAGCGCGGCGAGCTGGACGTGATCGTGATCGCGCTGCCCTTCGTCGAAAGCGGCATCGTTGCGCAGCCGGTGTATGACGAACCCTTCCGGGTCGTAATGCCGCTGGGCCACCCGTGGGCCGCGCTGCCCGCGGTGCCGGCCAGCAAGCTGATGGAAGAACCGCTGCTGCTGCTGGGTGCAGGCAACTGCTTCCGAGACCAAGTGCTCGAAGCCTGCCCGCGCTGCGCCAACCCAAACAGCGGCAGCGGCTTACAGAAGACGCTCGAAGGCAGCTCGCTCGAAACGATCCGCCACATGGTCGCGACCGGCGTTGGCGTGACGGTGCTGCCAAGCGCCGCCGCCGACGGCCTGAACACCGCACACGGCCTGGTTGAAGTGCGCCCCTTCGTCGACCCGCAACCGCATCGCACCGTGGCGATCGCGTGGCGTGTGACCTATCCGCGCAACGGCATCATCGACGTGCTGCGGCGCGCGATGCTCGACACCGCGCTGCCAGGCACCAGGCCGCTGCGCTGAGCAAGGGCCGCTCAGGCGGTCGCCACCGCTCGAGCGAGCGGATCTTAGTCGGTGCAGCGAAAGCCGCTGCGCATGAATTCGATCACAACGCCCAGCTCACCGGCGCTGCTCATCGCAGTGAAGGCGGTGCACAAGGCGCTCTGGGCGTTTGCGGCGAGGCGCTTGCGCTCGGCAAGCTGGCCCACAATGCCCTGCACCCGCGCGTTGAGCTCGACTGCGTCGAAGGGCTTGGCGAGGAAGTCCTCTGCGCCGGCTTCCAGCCCCGCGAACCGATCCTCCAGCGTGTTGAGGCCTGAGAGGAACAGCACCGGGATGTCGGAAGTCGCGAAATCGTCCTTCAGCCGGCGGCAAGCCTCGAAACCATCGATACCCGGCATCTGCACATCCAGCAGGATCAGGGCCGGCTGAAGTTCGGCCGCCGTGTGCAAACCCTGGCTTGCGTCCTGCGCGCCGGCCACGCACCGGGCGGCTCCAGCGCATCGGTCACCATTTCCCGGATCAGGGCATCGTCATCGATGACGAGCACCAGCCCGAAGTCATGTTCGTTTTACATCGCTTCCCCCAGATTTCCCGCCATGCTTATCAGGTGAATCGAGTCCAGCCTTGAGGGGTATCAGCTTCACGCGCGGCGGCAGGTCACGATAGCCCTGCACTATGCGAAGCATCCACACCCTCAATTGCGCGGGGCAGACGCGGGCGTCTAGACTTCAGTTCAGGCGGATCGGGGCACGTTGCCAGCCGATCACACACAAACGCAGGAGAACCCCTATGAGCATCGATATCGGCATCAACGACAGCGACCGCGCGCGCATCGCGGAAGGGCTGTCACGCCTTTTGGCGGACACTTACACGCTCTACCTGACCACGCACAACTTCCACTGGAACGTGAAGGGCCCGATGTTCAACACGCTGCACCTGATGTTCGAGGCGCAGTACACCGAGCTGGCGCTGGCGGTGGATCTGATCGCCGAGCGGATCCGCGCACTCGGCCATCCCGCGCCCGGCACCTACTCGGCGTATGCACGCCTGAGCTCGATCGGCGAGCCGGACGACGGGCTGTCGGCACTCGACATGATCCGCCATCTGGTGGCCGGGCAAGAGGCGGTGGTGCGCACCGCGCGGCATGTGTTTCCGCTCGCGGATTCGGCCCACGACGGCCCGAGTGCGGACCTGCTGACGCAACGCATGCAGGTGCATGAGAAGAACGCCTGGATGCTGCGCAGCCTGTTAGAGAGCTGAAACAAAAACGCCCCCGGCTCGGCGGGGGCGTGTGTTGCGGGCCGCGCTGGGCCGCCTACTGCAGGTGCTGCTGGAAGAAGCGCAGGATGTGGCCCCATTCGAGTGCCTGGTTCTCGCGCTTGGCGGTGCCATGGCCCTCGTCGGCAAAGATCATCAGTTCGACCGAGGCGCCTTTGGCTTTCGCCGCCTCATACATCTGTACCGCCTCGCCGACCGGCACGCGCGGGTCCGACGCGCCCTGGCTGATCAACAGCGGTGCCTTCAGGCGGTCGATGTAGGTGATGGGCGAGAGCTTCAGCAGCGCGATGCGATCCTTCTCCGGATCGCCATACTCGGTGATGCGAAGCTGGCGACGATAGGGTGCAGTGTTCTGCAGGAAGGTCAGCAGGTTCGCCATGCCGACTGCCGAGGCGCCAGCGTCGTAAGCACCAGCAAACATCGTCATCGCGATCAGCGTGGAATAGCCGCCGTAGCTGCCGCCGAACACGCCGACCTTCGGCACCACGCCGTTCTTTGCCCAGGCACTGCGGATGTACTTCGACGCATCCTCGATGTCGGTGATCACTTCGAGCCGCTTGGAGCCGTTGTCGGCGTCGAGCCAGGTGCGGCCGTAGCCGTCGGAGCCCCGCACATTCGGGTCGACGACGATGAAACCGGCATCGACGAACATCTGCCACAGCGGCGAGAAGCCGGGGCGAGACTGGGCCTCCGGGCCGCCGTGAAAGTGCACCAGCACCGGGCAAACCGGCGCCTCGGCGCCTTCGCACTGCGGCGGGCGGCGCACGAACATCGGGATCGGCGTGCCATCGCGGGCTGGGTAGCTCTCAAGCCGTGCGGTGACGAAGCGGGCGGTATCCTCTTCCGGTGCCGACGGCGTGATCCAACGTGTCAGTTTCTTCGTCTGCCAGTCCCAGACATAGCTTTGGCGCGGCGCCTTGGGCGTGCCAACGGCAAGCGTCACGAAACGGCCATCCGGCGTCGCAGATCCAACCAGTTGGTGGTCCGCTTCGGCCGGCCAGGGCAGCGCGAGCGGCTTGCCGGTCTTCAGGTCGATCGCGTGGGTGCGGCTGTAGCCGGCTTCGTTCACTGTGTAGTACAGCCGCTTGCGCGCATGGTCGGTGCTGAAGGATTCGACATCCCACTTCAGCTCACCGGTGATCGGCGTGAAGTTGCCGGCGCGCCAGCGGTAGAGGCGCTGGAAATTGCCGAATTTGTTGGTGCTCACCAGCAGCTCACCGGGCGCGGCACCGAACTGCGCCTCGTAGTTCTCCTTCTCGCCCTGGCCGAACAGCGTCGTGACGCGCCCACCGCGTTCGAGCAGCACATATTCACGCGATTGCGAGCCGGTGTACTTCACCAGCAGCAGGGTGCCGTCGTCGGCCAGATCGGCCACGTTCCACAACCCGGCCTCGTTGAAGATCTGCACCTTCTCGCCACTTGCGATGTCGTAGCGATAGACCGCATAGCTGTCGGGCTTCTGGTCGTTGGCCGTGAAGTAGAGGAAGCGGCTGTCACGGCTGATCGCGCCGAAGCGTGACTGCACCTTCGGCAGGTGCTGCACCATCTTCAAGGCGCCGCCGCCCACTGCTTGCAGGTAGATGCCCGGGTTTTCCTCGCCTTTACGATCGCGCGATACGACGAGCCACTTGCCGTCCGGCGTCACTGCCAGTGGCAGGGTGCGGTCTTCTCCGCCGGTCATCTGCACCGGGAATCGATCCGGGCCATCAAGCCGCCACACCTGATCGCTGCCGCTGACGCGCCAGGCCGTA
>JAJZLD010000124.1 GCA_021803785.1 Pseudomonadota bacterium
GGAGATAGGCTCTTACCTTGGTCTGAACCGCCGACTCGGCGACAAAACGCGCGTCGGCAAGTTGCTGCTGACGCTCCAACCCTCTACGCGCATAGCTTATGCGAGTGCGGTGTAGCGCGAGTTCGCGGTCGACTTGGCCGAGTTCTTCTCGAAGCTTGGCGAGTCGCCGTTGCAGAGCATCCGTGTTTTGATTTGCAAGCGTGCGGGCAGTTTCGCGCTCGCGTTCCAAGCCAACGCGCTTCTCGTCAATCGAACGCACCAAGGCGTCGGCAAAGCGCCCGGATGCGTCGGCTAGGCGGCGCTCATCGGCCAAAACCGCGATTACCTGACCTTTTCTTACATGGTCGCCGTCACGGACCCGAACTTCGGCGATCACACCTGTGGTCGGCGGCAGGATGCGAAGCGCGCCACCTTTTGGCACGAGAACGCCAATTGCGGTAGCGCGTTTTGTGTATGTACCGAAAACCAACAGTGCAATAACAGCGGAAGCAATCAGCGCGGCACACCATGCGACCAGCCACCAGCCAAACGGCCTCGCCAACACGATATCTCCGTGCAAGCGGTCGGTCTGTGCGACGAGAACTTCGTGGCGAAACAGCGACATGTCATTCGCATAGCAGATTGAATGCGTCGCATGTTAGCCAGCGGCCACGTCAAATCATGTGCATGAAATCACGGCGTGGAGCGTGCGGCTCACTTTTGCATGAAAAACGTCACCGCATTATGACAATGGGAAACCTACCCATGAATTGCGAAATATTGAAATCGCGAATTGCCGGAAAATCAAAAAATTGAATTGGTATATCCGGGACACGAAGCGTCGGTCGCAAAGGTCAGCAACGCTTTAGCCCAACCTCGTCAATCGCACGGCAATTGCGCAATTCAATCACCGATCGCCGCAAGCAAGCCCCGCGCATCGCCGCCAACGTTCGGCAGCACGCTGGTGCGTGCGATCTCCGTTAGCGGTTCGCGCGCGACGCGCTGCAAGGTGCCGCGGATTTCCGGGTGCAGTGCGTAGAGCTGGCCCAGTGCGGCGAGCGCCTTGGTTCGATCGGTGTGGCTGGGCAACGTAAGCACCTGCGCCAGCGTGCCGGCAAGTGCATCGGCCACCGCAGGATCCTTGATCCATTCGATGAAGGTGAGCACCAGGCGGCCGGTGAGGTTGCGCACTTCGTTGTCCGGGTCGAGCAGCCGGCCATGCAGCGCGGCGATCGAGGCTTCCGGCCGCCCGGTCCAGTTGAGCATCGCGATGGCGTCCTTGCGCTCGGGGTGGCGGGCATCGAGCGCGATCGCGATCATGCGGTCCTGCTGGCCGTTTGCAAGATCGCGCAATTGCGCATCGAACGTGCGTAGTTCCGGATCTTCCGCAACCACGATGCCCGATGGCGTAATGCGTTCGCCCGGCATGTAGCCGTCGGCCAGCACTTCCTGCACGCGGTACTCGCGCTGCGCGATCAGCTGGCGCGCTTCCGGCGGCACGCGGGCGGCGGCGCGCGGCGCGGTGGAGGCTTGCAGCACCGGGTCGGCGCTGGCGTCCTCAAGAATCTCGACGACGTAGTGCAGGCGGCTTCCGACTATCGCGCCATTGCACGAAACCGCGGCGATTGGCAGCTTCTTGAGTTTTTCGCACCACTTGAGCATTTCCTTCTCGTTCTGCGTGACGGCCTCACCCGGCTTGATCGGCAACTGTGAGGTGACCTGCTCGCGCGTCAGGCGCTTGATGCCGATGATTTCGGTTTCGCCCCAGACGAGCTGGCGCTGCGCAAACGCGAGCGTGGGCAGTAGCGTGAGCAGGGAGAGCACAACACCGGAAACGAGGCGCATGGAAGAATCGCAGCTGGAAGGATTGCGGATTGTCAGGCGATCCCACCACGCGCTCAAGTCCCGGTGGCAACACACGGCCGGGAATCTTTTGCGGTCTGGCGCGTCCATTGCAGACCCCAACCACGGAGCACCCACGATGCAAACCGGATCGCAGCAGCCCCTGCAACAGGAATTCGACAGCCTCTCACCCGCCCGTGTGGCGAACCGACGTGACTTCGTCGCCGGTCTCGTGGCGAGCGGCTTCGCGCTGGCCGTGCAGCCTGTCGCTGCGCAGAGCGTGATCAAAACGCCAACCGACGGCCTCGTCGCCGGCACGGTAGAGATCCCGGCCGGCGACATCACACTGCGCGCCTACCGCGCGATGCCTGCCGGAAAAGGGCCTTTCCCGGTCGTGCTGGTGGTGGAAGAGATCTTCGGCGTGCATGAGTGGATTCAGGACATCTGCCGCCGCCTCGCCAAAGTGGGCTATCTCGCGGTTGCGCCCGATCTGTTTGCGCGCCAGGGTGATCCAACCCAGTACGACACGATTCCCAAGATCTTCGAGAACGTGATCTCCAAGGTGCCGGATGCGCAGGTCATGCGCGACCTCGATGCCGCCGCCGCCTGGGCAGGCAAGAACGGTGGTGACGCAGCACGGCTCGGCATCACCGGCTTCTGCTGGGGCGGCCGCATCACCTGGCTTTATGCCGCACACAACGCGAAGCTGAAGGCGGGCGTGGCCTGGTACGGACGCCTGGTCAGCGCGCCGAGCGAGTTGTCGCCGAAGCACCCGATCGACCTGGTTGGCGAGATCAAGGCGCCGGTGCTGGGTTTCTACGGTGGCAAGGACCAGGGCATTCCAGTCGATTCGGTCGAGAAGATGGGGGCCGCGCTGAAGGCGGCTGGCAGCCGATCCGAAGTGCGCATCTACCCGGAGGCGGATCACGGTTTCCTCGCCGACTATCGCCCAAGCTTCAACCCTGCCGCAGCGGCAGACGCCTGGCCCAAGGCGCTGGCGTGGTTGCAGCAGCACGGCGTCTGATCGCCGCGCATTTGGCCCGGCGCAAGGGCGGGTGTGCGCGTAAGGGTATGCTTGGCGGCTCTCTCCGCATGCCCTGAACGTGATGCAACTGCCCGCGCCTGCCGTGAGTATTTCCCTGCTTGGTTACTGGCTCGGCATCGCCGCGGTAGCTGCCTGCGCGGCGGCGGCGGTGCTGGAAGTCGGCCGCAAACAGTTCGACGCCTTCGGTGTGGTGGTGGTCGCTTTTGCCGCAGCGCTGGGTGGCGGCACAACGCGCGATCTGCTGCTGGGCCGCACGGTATTCTGGGTTGCCGACCCGACCTACCTGATCGCAGCCGCACTGGCCGGCATTGCGGCCTTCGCGCTGGCGCGCCGCGTGCGCCTGCCGCTTGACCTGTTCCTGATTCCCGATGCAATCGGCCTTGCGCTGTTTACGATCGTCGGCACCAAGGTGGCGCTGAACGCCGGCACCCACTGGACAGTCGCCGCGCTGATGGGCGTGATCACTGGCGTGGTCGGCGGCATCCTGCGCGATGTGCTGGCGAATGAAGAGCCGGTGGTGTTCCGCGGCGAGCTGTACGCCACGGCTGCGGGCGCCGGCGCGCTGAGCCTTGTCGCCCTGCTCGCACTGGACCTCAACGCGCACTGGGCGGCGTTCTGGAGCGGCACGCTGATCTTTCTGCTGCGGCTGGCGGCAATTCGCTGGCGACTTGCGCTGCCCAAATTCGAGTCACTACGCTAGCCGCTGTGGCGTCCACGCCCTGACTGCCCGGCGCGCTCGTTCCCTGCCATGCCGCCTACGCCGACGCCAAGTGAGGGCGAGTTGGGCGTATAGTCCGCGCCTTCGCGAAAAAGGAATCTCCCGATGCAACTCGACCGCATCCTCCAGTCTCAGGGCTTTGGCAGCCGCAAGGAATGCCGCGCCCTTGTGCGCCACGGCTTTGTCCGCGTGAATGGCGAAGAGATGGACGACCCCTTTGTCGAACTTGATCCGGCTGGGCTGGAATTCGAGGTCAATGGCGAACTATGGTCATACCGCGAGGTGGCCTATGTGATGCTGCACAAGCCCGCCGGTTACGAGGTGTCGCACAAGCCAGTGCACCACCCCAGCGTGTTCGCGCTGCTGCCCGCGCAACTGCGCGCACGTGGCGTACAGGCCGTCGGTCGTCTCGACGAAGACACCACCGGCCTGCTGATCCTCACGGAAGACGGCCAGCTGATTCATCAGCTCAGCTCACCGAAACGCGCGATCCCGAAGATCTACACCGTCACGCTGAAGCACCCGGCCACGCCGGAGCTGGTCTCTGCGTTGCTTGCTGGCGTGGAACTGCATGACGAGCCCGAGCCGGTGGTCGCGGCAGGCTGCGAAATCATCGGTGAGTGCCTGCTGCGCCTGACGATCACTGGCGGCAAGTACCACCAGGTCAAACGCATGATCGGCGCAGCCGGCAACCGCGTCGAAGCACTCCACCGCAGCGAGATCGGCCGCCTCGCCTTGCCCGCCGATCTCGCACCCGGCGAATGGCGCTGGCTCAGCGAGGCCGATCTCTCGGCGCTGCGCTGCGACGCCGCCTGAGCGGCGTGCAGCAACCGCGCCCGCTCAGCGGGTGAATGTCAGCGAACGGGCGTTGAAACCGCCCGAGAGACTGAATTCCCACTTGCCACCGGCCGGCACGCCAGTCAGCGGCAAGGTGGCCTTGCCACCAGTCAGTTGCAGCGCCAGCACCATCGGTTCCGTACCGAGCTGGCGCACGCGCAGCACCGGGTAACGTGCGGCATCCCAGGTCACGCTCAGCATGCCATTCGCCTCGCTCCAGCTGAGCGGTGACGCACTGGTCGCCGTATCGCCTACCGACTGCGCAGCGGCCACCGGCGGGGAATCCAGCGTCAGCGGCAGCGTCATCGCGCCCTTCAACACCTCGACCTTCGCAATCGTGCCCGGGTTGGGCAGCGCCACATGGAAATGCTGCCGACTGCTGCCAGCCTCGTCGGCCACCTTCACTGGCGTGAAGGGCACCTCGACCACGGCACCCGCAGCGGTCGTCACACGCAAGGTGAAGGCGCCTCCCGCGGCATAGGGCTGCGTTGACATGCGCGCGCCGGGGGGCGCCAACCGCACCTTGCCATCGCGGATATCACCGTAGAAATCCAGCATCTCGACCGGCTCGGCAAACGGCGTGATCTGCGGATAGGTGAAGCTCTGCATGAAGGTCTGCACGCGGCTGTAGTTGTAGTCCGAGAACCACTCGCTGTCGCAATAGCCCATCACGTCGTTCGCAACGCTGGCGGCCGGAAAATAGACCGTTTCCGGGCCCGCAGTGCCATTCCGGTCGCTATCGAATTCGTGCACCGGATAGGGCCCGAGGCCGCCTCCAGCGTAGGGGAAGTCGGCCTCGGCGTCGGGCGGACTACCGCAAGGTGCGTGCCCCAAGCTCATGTTGTGGCCGACCTCGTGCATCATCGTGTCAAGCCATGCATTCGCACCGAAGCGGTTCGCAGCAAGCGCGACCGAGTCCAACCCAACCGCAACCAGCCAAGCACCGCCACCCGAATTGGTTGCTCCATTCTGGTAGGCAAGGCCAGACGTACCGCCGGAGAATCCGGGCGAAGGCACAAGGCCGTAGTAGTGCTTGCCAGCGCCTTCGAGATCGCGCAGTTGCCTGACTTCCTGCAAGGCACTACTCCAGCTCCCGTCGACGGTACCGCTGACGGTCTTGGTCGCCAGCGTGTAAGGCGTCCGCACGCTGATCGTGATTCTCGAAGCATCGATCGGGTAAGCGCGCGCGAACATGCGTCGTACGACCTCGACATCGGGCACCGCACCCGTCGAGTTGTTCGTCACCAGCGGTACGAGCACCAGGTTCAGGTTGGTTGGCCGGCCGACACTCGGCGTCGCGCTGCGGGTGGCGCCGCTGTTGGCGGGCGAGGTATTGGCCACGGTCACCCCGATTTGCAGCCCGCTCTGCACGCATGAAGCGGGGATCTGCGCGGAGAAAGTACCCGCCAGATCGTCCAGCGCCGGGGCGGTCGTCGGCAGCGTCGAGGGCCCGCTCAAGGTCAGGGTTGGGCTGACCGGGCAACCGCTGATCGTTGCCGTCACCTTGGGGCTCGCGATGCGCTGGTTGGCGCTGATGTAGGCCCGTACAAGCGCGATCTTGCCGGGAACAAGGAACTGATAAGTCGCGCCAACCGGTTGCGAGTACGCCTGAGCGACATCGACACGCGAGATGGTCACGACCGGCGCCGAACCGGTGGTCAGCGTGAACACGCCCGCCAGCACCGACTGCCCGCCAGGGCCACTGAGGATCACAGTGCCGCTCTTGGCCGGGGCGGCAAAGTCGAGCGACGTGGCCGTCTTGGTCAGCACCGTTGCAGCCACGCCGCCCACGCTGACCCCCGTGACGGTATCGAGCGCGAGGCCGGTGACCTGCACCGTGATGCCTTCCGGCCCACTGGTAGGCGACATGGCGCTGACGGAAATCAGCGCCGGCAGTAGCGTAAAGGTCTGCGTGAGGGTACGAATGCTGCCGTTGGAAAGCACCAGGGCCAGGCTACCGTCGGCAGCATCGGCCGGCACGACAACGATGAGCTCAGAGCCGGTCCGCGCCGTCGGGGTCAGCGCAACACCGCCTACGCGCACCTGACTCACGTTCGCCAGATTGGTGCCGGTCAGCGTCAGCGAATCGCCCGGACGTGCGCTGGTCGGCGACACGCTGCTGACCTGCGGCACGCCGAGCACGGTCAGCGTGGTCGGCGAATCAACCGTCGCGGAGCCCGACACCAGCGTCACCGTGCCGCTAACAGCGGAGTCGGGCACGACGAAGCTCAGCCGCGTCGTGCCGATCAGCGTGAAGGTGACGTCAGCGGTGCCGAGGCGCAGGCCGGTGACACTGTTGAAGTTGGTGCCGATCACCGTAACCGTATCGCCCGGGAAGGCGACGGATGGGCTCAATCCAGTCACCGTGACCGTTGCGGTCTGCGTGCCGCCACCCCCGCCGCCGCCACCACCGCAGCCGGCAAGGAAGGCTGCGCTCAGGAACAGGATCAGAAATCGGTACAGGTCGTGCATGACAGCGTCCTCTCAGGCCGACGGGCCTGCGTGCGGGAGGTCGGATTATGACAAAGCGTTGGCGCAAAAGATCCGGCGGGACGTCGACCGCCGGCAGCAGGCCGATCAGTGGCCGCGACCGCGTGCGGCGAACTCACGAATCAAGCGCACCGTATCAATATCGGCGGCACGATAGGCGGCCTTAACGTAACCGGCAAATTCAGCGTCGCCTCCGCTCTGATCGTTCAAAGTCGTCCGATAGGCAAAACGCAGCACGAGCACACCTTCACCTGGCTCTTCGATGCTGACGACCAGCTGCGCACCCGGTCGTTCGCCTTCTGCGGCCGATTCGAAGCGCACCACGCGATCAGGCTCGAGACGCACGGTGTCGCGCATGCGGAAGCTGCCGAAATCCAGCATACGCTCCACCAGCGTCCCGCTGCGGCTGAGGATCTCGCAGCCCACCAGCGCCGGCTGGAAAGCGCAGGGATCTTCGACGCGCCACATCAACCCGGCCCACACCTGCTCACGCGTGAGCGTATCGGCCAGGGCCTCGAGCGGATCGTTGATCACCACTACATGTTCGAACTGCACGGATTGCCTCGTTGCCGCTTCGGATGGTGCAAAGTCTCGCACAGACAACGTGTTTCCGGCCGGGTCGCAGCGGTTTCCATTTGTATTCAGCGGCATAGCGTCGGCAAAGCGGGCGAGTTGATCTATACTTCGAGACTTCCGAGGAGCGCTGCGAGAGTCGGACATGCCCCGAATCCCAGGCTCGGACCCTGCCAGAGCGCGTTCGCGCAGGCGGGCAAGAACTGCGCTCACCCTGTCCAACCCTCGCCGGGCTTGGGTAGCGTGAGCGAACCGGAACTTGCCGGTCACATCCCTGCTTCCCTCCCGGCCACACCGTTCAAGGAGTTCGTATGAACACTGTGGTCGATACCAAAGATTACGTCATCGCCGACCTGTCACTCGCCGACTGGGGCCGCAAGGAAATCAAGATTGCCGAGGGCGAGATGCCCGGCCTGATGGCAATCCGCGAAGAGTACGCCGCTGCGCAGCCGCTCAAGGGCGCGCGCATCAGCGGATCGCTTCATATGACGATCCAGACCGCCGTGCTGATCGAGACGCTGACCGCGCTGGGCGCCGAAGTGCGCTGGGCCTCGTGCAACATCTTCTCGACGCAGGATCACGCCGCCGCCGCAATCGCCGCGCAGGGCATCCCGGTCTTCGCCGTGAAGGGCGAAACGCTGACCGATTACTGGGACTACACTCACCGCATCTTCGAGTGGGCCGACGGCGGCTACTCGAACATGATCCTCGACGACGGCGGCGACGCCACGCTGCTGCTGCATCTGGGCGCCAAGGCCGAGAAGGATCTGTCGGTGATCGCCAAGCCGACGTCCGAAGAAGAAACCATCCTCTTCGCCGCCATCAAGGCCAAACTCGCGACCGACCCGACCTGGTACTCGACGCGTCTGGCCCAGATCAAGGGTGTCACCGAAGAAACCACCACCGGTGTACATCGCCTCTACCAGATGCACCAGCGCGGCGATCTGAAGTTCCCGGCGATCAACGTGAACGACTCGGTCACCAAGTCGAAGTTCGACAACCTCTACGGCTGCCGCGAATCGCTGGTCGACGGCATCAAGCGCGCCACTGACGTGATGATCGCCGGCAAGATCGCCGTGGTATGCGGCTACGGCGACGTGGGCAAGGGCTCGGCGCAGGCACTGCGCGCGCTGTCGGCGCAAGTGTGGGTCACCGAAATCGACCCGATCTGCGCACTGCAGGCCGCGATGGAAGGCTACCGCGTGGTGACCATGGAGTACGCCGCCGACAAGGCCGACATCTTCGTCACCACCACCGGCAACTTCCATGTGATCCAGCACGACCACATGGCCGCGATGAAGAACAACGCCATCGTCTGCAACATCGGCCACTTCGACAGGCGCGGTCCCGCCCGC
>JAJZLD010000125.1:0-1914 GCA_021803785.1 Pseudomonadota bacterium
CAGTTCAAGGACCTCGACCGCTGGGCCTGCCTGCTGCACTACATCAGCGACCGCATCGCGCCTGTCATCGGGCCGCCCAGACCGCCACAAGGGCTTCCGGCCGCGGGGTAACTGCCGGATTTAGGATAATTCGCTCTCGAACAGCGTTTCCGGGATTCCCGAACAATCGACCGGCACGAATGGCCCTTTCGCGCGCGCGCTGCCGTCATGAATCGCTTGCGCAACCAGTTCTTTGCCGGAACCGGATTCGCCCTCGAGCAGCACCGTTGCCTCAGACTTCGCTACTCGCGAGACCAACGCAAGCATCTGCTGGAAACGCGGCGCCCGGCCGACCATCTTGCGCGAGCGGTCCAGCCCCTGCGCCACCGGCAAGGCCGCCATGCGCTCGACGAAATAGCGCACCTCGCCGGAAGCGTCGCGAAGCGGCGTGAGCTCGATGTCGACGTATTCCTCCCCGCGCGGCGTATGGTGCAGATGCATCACGCGCTCGCGTCCGCCGGATTCGCGGCTGCGTGCAAGCGGGCAGGTCTCGCCAGCCTGGTCGCAGGGCACCGTGTAGTGGTGCGAGACCTGATAGCAGGTCTTGCCGACCACGCTCTTGCCGCCCGCCAACTGCAAACGGTAGGCCGGATTGGCCGCCAGGATGCGGTACTGCTCATCGAAAACGATATGCGGCTCGGGCGACGCGTCAAGCAGCGAAAGCAGTTCCGGGAAAGGGTGCAGCACGGTCGGCATGGTCAGCTGGCGCGAAGTAACATAAAGCGCATTATGCTTGCCTCGGCGCCAGACTGCCAGCAAACACCCATCCCCCCGCCAATGACACACCCATCTGGCAGCCATCAGCTGCGCCCCGGGATCTTGGCGACCGCCGATTCGCGTCGCCACCCGATTTTGCGCAGATACACTGCCAATTACACTGTCAATTACACTGCCACCAACAGCGCCAAAGACTGCCATCGGCAGCTTCTTGCCGCGATCAAATCTATCAGAAGAACTCCAACCCCATGTTTCTTATTACTTTTCTCTTTGACTCCAAAACAGGCCCGGATCTTGATTGTCAACCCGAACACGCAGGAGGAAACGCATGAGTGACAGACGCTTGGTCCGCGAACTGGCGGCGCTGGTCGCGCTGAAGCTGGTTTTGATCGGCCTGCTGTGGTGGGGATTCGTGCGCGATGCACGGGTCGAAGTAACGCCAGCCAGCGCAGCGGTTGAGATGGCTGGCAGTGCGCGGCATGACATTCAGGGGGCAACACAACATGGTCAGTGAACAACTGGTCGATCTATCGCGGCTGCAGTTCGCCGCGACCGCGATGTACCACTTCCTCTTCGTTCCGCTGACGATCGGAATGACCTGGATGCTGGTCATCATGGAGAGCGTCTACGTGATGACCGGCAAGCTCATCTACAAGGACATGACGCGCTTCTGGGGCAAGCTGTTCGGTATTAACTTCGCGCTCGGCGTCACCACCGGCATCACGATGGAGTTCCAGTTCGGCACGAACTGGGCCTACTACTCGCACTACGTCGGCGACATCTTCGGCGCCCCGCTCGCGATCGAAGGTCTGATGGCCTTCTTCCTCGAATCGACCTTCATCGGCCTGTTCTTCTTCGGCTGGGACCGCCTCTCGCGCCGCCAGCATCTGCTGGTAACCGTGCTGATGGCGGTGGGTACCAACCTCTCCGCGCTGTGGATCCTGATCGCCAACGGTTGGATGCAGAACCCGGTTGGCGCCGAGTTCAATTACCAGACCATGCGTATGGAGATGACCAGCTTCTGGGCACTGGTCTTCAACCCGGATGCGCAGGCGAAATTCGTGCACACGGTGTCGGCCGGCTATGTCACCGGCGCGATGTTCGTGCTGTCGATTTCAAGCTGGTATCTGTTGCGGTGGCGTGTTCTCGAACGACTTC
>JAJZLD010000125.1:1924-8830 GCA_021803785.1 Pseudomonadota bacterium
GTATCTGTTGCGCGGGCGTGATGTCGAGTTCGCCAAGAAGAGCTTTCGCATCGCTGCGGCCTTCGGTTTTGCGTCGGCCTGCTCGGTGATCGTGCTCGGGGACGAATCCGGCTACACCGTCGGCGAAGCGCAGCAGACCAAACTCGCCGCAATGGAGGCAATGTGGGAGACCGAGCCGGCTCCAGCGAGTCTCAAACTCATCGCCGGCATCAATCAAGCGCAGATGAAGAACGACTGGGAGATCTCGGTGCCCTGGCTGCTCGGGCTGATTGGTACCCGCTCGCTCGACAAGCAACTACCTGGCATCCACGAGATCCTCGCGAAGAACCGCGAACGGATCGTATCGGGCATTGAGGCCGTGCGGGCGCTGGAGCAGGTACGCCACAACCCGGATGACCTCGCGGCTAAAACCCGGCTTCAGACCCATCAGGCTGATCTGGGCTTTGGCCTGCTGCTACGCAAGTACGTGCGCACGATGGACGAGGTGACGCCTGAGCTGATCGACCGCGCCGCGGCCGACACGATTCCGCGCGTTGCACCGCTGTTCTGGAGCTTCCGCCTGATGGTGGCGATTGGATTCGGCTTCTTCGCACTATTCGGGCTTGCACTCTGGCACTCGATTCGCGGCAGTTTCGCCGAACGGCGCTGGCTGCTGCGCTGGGCGCTGTGGTTCCTGCCACTGCCCTGGCTTGCCTGCGAACTGGGCTGGTTCGTCGCCGAATACGGCCGCCAGCCGTGGACGATCTACGGCGTGCTGCCGACACACCTGTCCGCCTCCACGCTCAGCGTCGGCTCACTGTATGGCTCGCTGGCCGGCTTTGTTGGCTTCTACACACTGCTGCTGGTGGTCGAGATGTACTTGATGGTGCGCTTCGCACGCCAAGGGCCGGGCAGCCTTGGCACCGGTCGTTACGCCTTTGAAACCTCCCACGCCTGAGGATCCGCCATGCTCGACTACGAAACCCTCAAAGTAATCTGGTGGCTGCTGGTGGGCGTGCTGCTCGTCGGCTTCGCGGTGATGGACGGCCACGACATGGGCGTCGGCACGCTGCTGCCATTCGTCGGCAAGAACGATGTGGAACGCCGCATCATCATCAACACCGTCGGCCCGCACTGGGACGGCAACCAGGTTTGGTTCATCACCGGCGGCGGCGCCATCTTCGCGGCCTGGCCGCTGGTGTATGCGACCGCCTTCTCCGGCTTCTACTGGGCAATGCTGGCGGTACTCTGGGCGCTGTTCTTCCGCCCAGTCGGTTTTGACTACCGCAGCAAGATCCAGGATGCCCGTTGGCGCAGCACCTGGGATTGGGGTCTATTTGTCGGCGGCGCAGTGCCCCCCCTGATCTTCGGCGTGGCCTTCGGCAACTTGCTGCAGGGCGTACCCTTCAGCTTCGACGAGAATCTCGTCTCCACCTACACCGGCAGTTTCTGGGCCCTGCTCAACCCCTTCGCGCTGCTATGCGGCGTGGTGTCGAGCGCAATGATCACCGCACACGGTGCGGTCTATCTCGCGCACCGCACCGAAGGCGTAATCGCGCAGCGGGCGCGTCTGACCGCAGTGGGCGCCTTCGTCGTGATGCTGCTCGGCTTCGCTGCAGCAGGCGTATGGCTGGCACAGGGTATTGATGGCTTCGTGATCCGCTCTGCGGTGGATACCGCCGCTGCCGCCAATCCGCTTGCAAAACAAGTCACGCGGGAAGCCGGCGCCTGGCTCGCCAACTACCATCGCTGGCCCCTCACGCTCGTAGCGCCGGTGCTGGGCTTTGCCGGCGCGCTGCTGGCGATGTTGGCGGTTTCACGCGGCCGCACGCTGCTCGCATTCGTCGCCTCCTCGCTTGCAATGACCGGCGTGATCGGCACTGCCGGCATCTCGATGTTCCCCTTCGTGATGCCCTCATCCACCCACCCGGCTTCCAGCCTCACAGTGTGGGATAGCGTATCGAGCCATCTGACGCTGGCGATCATGTTCTGGGCGGTGGTGATCTTCATGCCGCTGATCATCGCTTACACCGGATGGGCCTATCGGGTGATGGCCGGCAAAGTCACTGCCGACTTCATTCGCGAGAACCAACACAGCGCTTACTGATTCAAACCAAGGATTCCCTCATGACCCTCGTTGCCCTCACTACGCAGAACCGCAAGACGATCACTGGCCATGCCGGCATGTGCCGAAACTTCATGGTGTTCAAGCTCGACGGGCCGGAAGTCACTCTGCAGCGCATGGTGGAACTCGAACGGGAGCAGACCTTCCACGAGCTCACCGATGATATGTCTCACCCACTCGATGGCATCGACCTACTGATTTCCGGCGGCATGGGCGCCGGCCTGCAACAGAAACTCGCGCGGCGAGGCATCGAATCGCTGATCACCAGTGAGACCGATCCGCTACGCGCACTGACGCTGCTGGCGCAAGGTGCGCTGCCGGTGCTCAGCCCCGCCGCACATGCGCATCACCACAATGACGAACACGGCCACACACACGATCACGGCCATCCGCACGCCGAAGGCCAGCGCTGCGGCGGCTGCCGCTGCGGCCACTGAAACAGGAGCACGACCATGTGGTATTTCACCTGGATGCTGGGTATCGGCTTCGCGGTAATGCTTGCAATCCTCAACGCAATGTGGGGTGAGCACGAAGAAGAGCGCCGCAGCACACGCAACGGTGGCGGTCATGCCGGCACGCTGTGATACGCCCGAGCAAGGTAGCGCCGGCGTTGCGCTGCTGCCGCTGTTGATCGGCATCCTGATCATGCTCGCGATCACCGCGTATCCGCCGCTGGTGCAGCGCACAGATGGCCGCACGGACCATCTGGCGCTAATGATGCTGTGCTGGGCGATGGCGGCTGGCTTCACGCGAGGCGTAGGGCTGGTGCCACGCAACGCGCTGCTGCGCACCTTGCTCGCTGGCAGCACCTCACTGCTGGCGCTGTGCTGCGCGCTGCTGCTGCGCGCACTAGGCGCTTGACCATGCTGTTCCGCCAGATCCTCGATCCGGCCACGTCGTCGCTCAGCTACCTGCTGGCCGACGAAGCAAGCGCCGAAGCCGTGGTGATCGACCCGCTGCCGGCCACCGCGCTGCTCGTGCGATCGATCCTGCAGGAGCAGCACCTCACCCTGCGCTACGTTCTCCGCACCCATGTGCATGCGCCAGATCGCATTGAGTGCGGCGCGCTGTGCCAATTGCCCGGCGTTTGCTATGCGGTGGGCCACTTCGCCGCAGCCCCGTCCGCCCACTTGCGGCTCGCCGACGATGACGTGGTGCCGTTCGGAAGTGAGCACCTGCGGGTGATGGCCACGCCCGGCCATACGCCAGGCTGCGTCAGTTACCTGTGGCGCGATCGCCTGTTCTGCGGCGACGTCATGGAAATCAACGGTTGCGGCCAAGCGGTCGACGAAACCAACTTCGGCCAGATGTACGACAGCGTGATACACCGGATTTTTGCGCTGCCAGACGAAACCCTGCTGTTCCCCGCTCACGACTATCGGGGCCGTACCGTATCGACCATCGCTGAAGAGCGCCGGATGAATACCGCCTTTCTCGGGCGCAGCCGCGAAGCCTTTGTCACTGCGATGCAGGCTTGGCCCGGCAACCGCAAGCACGCAGCTTAGGAAGCGGACCTCGCAGCCGCAAGGTCCACACGATGGCGCGGAGCGATCCGCACAAAGGAGTATGAACCATGAACCCAAAGCGCATGTACCAGACACTTCGCGTCCTCAAGGCCGCAGCAATGCTGTCGATCGCAAGCACAGCTGTCGCGCAGACACCGCCCCCGAACGGCCCGATGCCCTTCGCCAGCTACGACAAGAACGGCGACGGCTTCATCAGCGAAGCAGAGTTCGACGCCGCGCGCAGCCAACGCATCCAGCAGAACGCCGCGCAAGGCCGCCCGATGCGCGGCATCGCCACCGCGCCGAGCTTTGCCTCGCTCGACACCAACCACGATGGAAAGCTCAGCCCCGACGAGCTGCTCGCCGGTCAGCGCCCACAACAGGCGCAGCGCGGCGGTCGAGGCCGAGCTGGAAGCGGAGGCGGCTGGAACGCGCCGAGTTTCGCCGAGTTCGATCTCGACCATGATCAAGCAATCACCGCGAGCGAGTTCGAGCAGGCGCGCACGCAACGCATCAGCGAACGCGCAAAGGCTGGCTACCCGATGCGCAACCTCGGCAACACACCCCGCTTCGAAGACATCGACACCAATCATGACGGCAAGCTCACCGCCACCGAGTTCGCCGCCCATCAGATGCTGTGGCGCCAACGTAGCGGCCCGACACCTTGAACACGGCCGGCACCGCTGCATGACCACGCAGTAAGTTTTCACCCCAAACCGACATAGCAGAAAAAGAGGTATCCGAAATGAGCAAGGCTCCGCGTTTGTTGGTGATCGGCGGCGTTGCCGCCGGCGCATCCTGTGCCGCACGCGCGCGGCGGCTGCGGGAAGACGCCGAGATCATCGTTGTGGAGCGCGGGCCGGACGTGTCCTTCGCCAACTGTGGTTTGCCGTATCACATCGGCGGCGAAATCGGCGCCCGTGAAGCGCTCGCGGTACAGAACCCGACCAGCCTCAAGGCAATGCTGAATCTCGACGTACGCACCGAATGTGAAGCAATCGAGATTGACCGCGCCGGCAAACGGGTGTTGGTTCGCCGCCTGCGCGATGGCAGCGTCGAATGGATCGGCTACGACAAGCTGATGCTCGCGCCGGGGGCTGCGCCGATCCGCCCCGCGCTGCCAGGCATCGACGACCCGCGCATCTTCACGCTGCGCAATCTGCAGGACATGGACCGCATCTGCGCCGCGGCCGATGCCGGCTCGCGCGCGGTCGTCATCGGCGCCGGCTTCATCGGCATCGAGATGTGCGAACAACTGCATGCGCGCGAGATCACGGTACACCTGGTGGAACTGCAACCGCAGGTGCTCCCGCATCTCGACGCGCCGATGGCGGCCCTGCTCGAAACCGAACTGCGTCGTCACGACATCGACGTTCTGCTCAACGACGGCATCGCGGGCTTCGAGCCGGGCAACGACAAGCTGCTTTGCCGTCTGAGTTCCGGAAAAGTGCTCGAGGCAGACATGGTAATCCTGTCCATCGGCGTACAGCCTGACACGGCGCTGGCGCGCAATGCGGGCCTCGAATTGGGGCCACGCGGGCACATCGTCGTCGACGCCTTCATGCGCACATCCGATCCCGACATCTACGCCGCCGGCGATGCCGTACAGACGCAAGACCGCATCAGCGACACGCCCACCTCACTACCGATGGGCGGCCCCGCCAACCGTCAGGGGCGTGTCGCCGCCGACCACATGTTCATTCCAACGCAGGCCAAGCCTTACCCTGGCTCGCTTGGCACTGCCATCGTGCGCGGCTTTCATGTTGCAGCGGCTATCACCGGCTGGAGCGAAAAACGCCTGCGCGCTGCGGGCCGTGTCTGCCAAAGTGTGACAATCAACGACCACCAGCACGCCACCTACTTTCCTGGCGCCAAGCCGCTGACGCTCAAGATCATATGGGATCCGACAAGCGGTACGCTGCTCGGCGCGCAGGCCACCGGCTTCGAGGGCATCGACAAGCGCATCGACGTGCTCGCCACCGCAATCACCGCCGGCATGACGATCGACGACCTCTGCCATCTGGAGCTCGCCTACGCACCGCCATTCGGCTCGGCGAAAGACGCGATCAACATCGCCGGCTTTGCCGCCTGCAACCGGCGCGATGGCTTGGTAAGGCATGTCACCGAACTGCCGCACGACCCAGCTTTTCAGATCGTCGATGTGCGACCCAAACCGCTCGCGGAAGCCTTCCCCGCGCCGGTGCCAGTGCTCAACATCCCCTTACCCACGCTGCGCGCGAACCTCGACAAGCTCGACCGCAGCAGGCCGGTAGTCACGCTATGCGCCTTCGGCAAGATGAGCTACTTCGCAGCGCGGGTGCTGGCACAGCATGGCTTCGATGTCGCGAGCTTCAGCGGCGGCATCAAGGCGAACATCGACCCGCGTACACCTGCGCGCCATCCGACCGCCTGAAGCACGCAAAATTTGCACTTGAACACGCGGCAACACACCGCGGCTTTGCACGGCACACGCCGCGGCACCGCTTGCCGCCTGCAGGTGCGCACCACTCGCACGGGTACGGCGACTGATCGGCCAGCCTGCAGCAGGCAGCGACCCGATGCTGGCGCCCGAAACGGAGTACAGGGCGCTTGCCGACCCATGCGAGCAAGGGGTGGGCCGACCCGGCTAATGGCAGCTCCGAGCCAGCTTCACGCCCGTGGCGAGCAGGCAGACCAGCGACTGATTGCGAGAACCGGAGCCGCGCAGCGTAAGTGCGCCCGCATGCCATTGAAGTGAGAACAGCGAACCCGCCACCCCAATTCAAACCTGGATCACACAGCCCCTGAAAGCGAAAAACCCGCCAGAAGGCGGGTTTTTCTTGGGAAAGCTTGGGGCGACATACCGGGATCGAACCGGTGACACCTGGAATCACAATCCAGTGCTCTACCGACTGAGCTAATGCCGCCACTGCGTACTACCTTGCGTTGCTTGGTCCGCCCGACAGGACTCGAACCTGTAACCCCCGGCTTAGAAGGCCGGTGCTCTATCCAGTTGAGCTACGGGCGGGTTCTGTCCGAACGATTTTCCCAAACTTCGCTGGTCGGGGTGGAGAGATTCGAACTCCCGACATCTTGCTCCCAAAGCAAGCGCGCTACCGGACTGCGCTACACCCCGAGAGGGCAAGAATATACACAACCAATCCTGGTTCGTCAAACACAACATGTGCCGCAGCCAAATTTAGACGCGACGCCACCTTCCCGCAGCGTCGCACCAACAACCGGGATGCACTCGATTGGCATTTCCTTGCGAGCCAAAGTTGATTCTGCTATTAACGCCGAGGTTGTAGCTGCCACGAC
>JAJZLD010000126.1 GCA_021803785.1 Pseudomonadota bacterium
GTTGGCAAACGCAGTCCAGCGGGGCGTCGATTCAGGACGCTGTGGAGCGTGCCGTGTCGGTTATTGCGGACCGCCCGGTAAGGATTCACTGCGCAGGGCGGACTGATACTGGTGTGCACGCCGCCGTGCAGGTTGTGCATTTTGATGTCGATGTCTCTCGGCCCTTGACCGCGTGGGTGCGTGGGGTGAACGCGCATTTGCCTGATGCCATCTCTGTACTCTGGTCACGCGAGGTCGATGTACGCTTTCACGCGCGATTTTCGGCCTTGGCGCGTCACTACCGTTACTTGCTTCTCAGTCGTGACATCAGGCCCGCAATCGGCTGTGGTCGTTGGGGCTGGACGCATTGGGAGCTTGATTTGGCGGCCATGAAGGAAGCGGCCGCGCGCCTCGTTGGTCAGCATGACTTCACGAGTTTTCGTGCAGCGGAATGCCAGGCGGCCAGCCCGGTGCGAACCCTGACACGCGCGGCGGTGCTGGAAACGGGCTCATTGATCGCTTTCGAGTTTTCTGCGAACGCATTTCTGCATCACATGGTCAGAAACATGGTTGGTGCCTTGGTCCAGATCGGGCGAGGCGCAAAACCACCATGCTGGATTGATCAGTTGCTGGCAGCCAAAAATCGTTCCCTTGGAGCGCCCACATTCTCTCCGGATGGGCTCTATCTTGCCGGCGTCGACTACCCGCCAGAATTTGGGCTTCCCAATCAGGGGCGAGTGCGGAATGAAACATTTGGGGGAGGCTTTCTGTGAGCCGAACGCGTGTGAAGATTTGCGGTTTAACGCGCGAAGAAGACGTCGATGCGGCTGTTGGCGCCGGCGCTGATGCGGTCGGTCTGGTCTTTTATCCGCCTAGCCCCCGGTTTGTATCGATAGAACGCGCTAAACAACTGAGCCGCCGAGTTCCGCCCTTTGTTTCAATCGTGGGCTTGTTCGTCAATCCGGAGCCTGCTGATGTTCGAGCCGTACTCGACGCCGTGCCTATCCATCTGCTGCAGTTCCACGGCGATGAGGACGACGGCTTCTGTAGGCAGTTCGGGCGCCCATACCTGAAAGCCGTTCGGATGAGGCCCGGGGTCGATCTGATACACTACGAAGCTTCGTTTGGGTCTGCCCAAGCGCTTCTGGTTGACGCCTTTGTCGAGGGCTTCGGCGGGGGCGGGCAGACGTTCGATTGGTCCCTGATTCCCTCTGGCTTGACGCGCCCCCTGGTCCTTTCGGGGGGGCTCTCGCCAGCCAATGTCGAAGAGGCGATTCGTCAGGTCAGGCCTGCTGCGGTCGATGTGAGCAGCGGTGTCGAGGCCGCAAAGGGCATCAAGGATGCCCGGCGGATTGCTGAATTCATTGCAGGAGTGTGCAATGCAGATGGCTGAAGTGCCGTACAACTTCCCCGATACGCGTGGCCATTTTGGTCCCTACGGCGGGATTTTTGTCTCTGAGACTCTGATTCCGGCGCTTGCCGAGCTGAGTGAAGCCTACCGCGTTGCACAAAGCGATCCGGCGTTTTTGGCTGAGTTCGATCATGAGCTGAAGCACTACGTTGGTCGTCCGAGTCCGATCTATCACGCTCGTCGCCTCTCCGACCACTGCGGCGGAGCACAGATCCTGTTCAAGCGTGAAGATCTGAACCATACCGGTGCACACAAGGTAAACAACTGCATTGGGCAGGCCTTGCTCGCCCGGCGTATGGGCAAGCCGCGCGTCATTGCAGAGACCGGCGCCGGGCAGCATGGTGTTGCCACGGCTACCGTCGCCGCGCGCTACGGTATGGAGTGTTTCGTCTACATGGGCTCGGAAGACGTCAAGCGCCAGGCCGCCAACGTCTACCGGATGAAGCTGCTGGGCGCCACCGTGATTCCGGTGGAGTCGGGTTCAAAGACGCTTAAGGATGCGATGAACGAGGCAATGCGTGACTGGGTCACGAACGTTGCCGATACGTTCTACATCATTGGTACGGTAGCGGGCCCACACCCCTACCCGATGATGGTCCGCGACTTCCAGTCGATTATCGGCCGCGAGGCGATCGACCAGATGCAGGAGGACTTCGGCCGTCAGCCGGATGCGGTTATCGCTTGCGTGGGCGGTGGGTCGAACGCGATGGGCATTTTCCATCCTTACATTTCGCATCCGTCGGTCAAGCTGATCGGTGTGGAGGCCGCCGGTGACGGCATCGAAACCGGCCGTCACGCCGCGTCGCTATCGGCGGGTACTCCGGGTGTTTTGCACGGCAACCGCACTTACCTGCTGCAGGATCCGAACGGCCAGATCATCGAAACGCATTCGATTTCGGCGGGACTGGATTATCCCGGCGTTGGCCCGGAGCACGCGTGGCTCAAGGATACGACCCGCGCCGAATATGTCGGTGTTACCGACGCTGAAGCCCTGCACGCCTTCCATACGCTCTGCCGCATGGAAGGCATCATCCCGGCGCTGGAATCCTCCCATGCAATCGCCCATGCAATGCGGCTTGCACCGACCTTGCCGAAGGACAAACTGCTGCTGGTGAACCTCTCGGGTCGCGGTGACAAGGATATGCATACCGTCGCCGAGAAGTCCGGCATCAAATTCTGATGCGCTTGCTCCCACATTGAAGCCTTCGATACCTACAGCATGTCCAGAATAAAGACCGTCTTTGACCGACTCGGTGCTGAGCAGCGCTCCGCGCTGATCCCCTACATTGCCGCGGGGGATCCCTCGCCCGCGGAGACGCTTCCCTTGATGCATGCCCTGGTTGCCGGCGGTGCCGACGTGATTGAGCTCGGGGTGCCGTTTTCCGATCCGATGGCTGATGGGCCCACGATTCAGCGTGCCGCGGAGCGAGCGCTCAAACACGGCGTTTCGTTGCGTGATGTGCTCGCGATGGTAAAGACCTTTCGCACGACGAATACAGCCACGCCCGTCGTGCTGATGGGCTATGCCAATCCGATCGAAGCAATGGGTGTCGAGCGATTCGTAGCGGCGGCGGCTGAGGCCGGCGTCGATGGCGTGCTGGTCGTCGATTATCCTCCCGAGGAGGCGTCGGATTTTGCAAACACGCTTAAGGCCGAAGGCCTGGATCCGATCTTCCTGCTTGCCCCGACGTCGACTGAAGCGCGCATCGCCGGCGTTGCGCGCATCGGCAGCGGATACGCTTACTACGTCTCTCTCAAGGGCGTTACCGGCGCTGGCCATCTGGATATTGGGGATGTCGTGTCGCGTATTCCCAACCTTAAGGCGCGCCTGGGAATGCCAGTAGGTGTTGGTTTCGGCATCCGCGATGCGGCTTCTGCCCGGGCGATCGGTGCGGTAGCCGATGCGGTTGTGATTGGTAGTCGTGTGATTGAAGAAATCGAACGCGCACCCGCGGGTGAAGCCCCCCAACGTGTGCGAGCGTTCCTGTCGGAAATTCGCTTGGCACTCGATGAACCTGTCGTGGAGTCCGCCCGATGAGCTGGTTGAACAAGCTGCTTCCTCCCAAGATCAAGCGCGATGCGCCTTCACGCAAGTCGATTCCTGAAGGCCTGTGGAGCAAGTGCGAGGTCTGCGAGGCGGTTCTGTACCGCTCCGACCTCGAAGGCAATCAGCATGTCTGCCCGAAGTGCGGGCACCACAAGCGTTTGCGCGCACGCGCACGCCTCGATCTTCTGCTCGATCCGGACGCGCGGTTTGAGATTGGCGCAGAGGTCATGCCGGTCGATCCGCTTAAGTTCAAGGACAGCAAGCGTTATCCCGATCGCTTGTCGGCAGCGAACGATGAGACGGGCGAGGGCGATGCCCTTGTAGTCATGCAAGGTGCGATCAAGAGCGTGCCGTGCGTTGTCGCCGTCTTCGAGTTCGATTTTATGGGCGGCTCGATGGGCTCGGTGGTGGGCGAGCGCTTTGTGCGTGGTGTGACCGCCGCGATCGAGCAGGGCGTGCCTTTCATCTGCTTCACCGCCTCGGGCGGCGCGCGGATGCAGGAGGGGCTTTTCTCGCTGATGCAGATGGCGAAGACAACTGCGTCGCTCACCCGACTGTCTGAACGCCAGCTGCCGTTCATCACGGTGCTCACCGACCCGACGATGGGCGGCGTTTCGGCCAGCTTTGCCTTTGTTGGTGACGTCGTGATCGGCGAGCCGGGAGCCCTGATCGGCTTTGCCGGGCCGCGCGTGATCGAGCAAACGGTGCGTGAGAAGTTGCCGGAAGGCTTTCAGCGTTCCGAGTTCCTGCTTGAGAAGGGTGCGATTGACATGATTGTGGATCGCCGTGCCTTGCGCGACGAATTGGCTGATCTGCTGTCATTGCTGACGCGTCAAAGCGCACCGAACTAAGGGCCGCATTCCTTCGCATGGTATCGAAGTCCCTGTCGGACTGGCTCGACTACGCCGAGCGCCAGCACATCAATGCAATCGCGCTCGGTCTGGACCGCGTCAGGACGGTCGCCGCCGCCCTTGGCGTGCGGCAGACCTGTCCGGTCATCTTGGTGGGCGGCACGAACGGAAAGGGCTCAACCTGCGCGATGCTGGAGGCTATCCTCCGGGCTGCCGGCTATCGCGTCGGCTTGTATACGTCCCCGCATCTGGTTCGATACACCGAGCGCATCCGGATCGATGGTGCCGAGGTTTCGGAGGCGGCGCTGTGCGAGGCGTTTGCCGAAATCGACAGCGCGCGCGCAGAGACACCGCTTACTTACTTCGAGATCGGAACCCTTGCTGCATGGCAGGTTTTCAGCAAGTCATCGCTCGATGTAATCATTCTTGAAGTTGGCATGGGTGGCCGCCTGGATGCGGTCAACGTGTTTGAGCCGGACTGTTCGATCGTGACCGGCGTGGCGATTGATCACGCCGACTTCCTTGGCTCGACGCGGGAACAGATCGGTTACGAGAAGGCGGGTATTTTTCGCCCTGCTCGGCCGGCTATTTGTTCCGATCCGAATCCGCCTGTGTCGCTCGTCGAACATGCGCGCTTGATCGGAGCTGATCTGCGGCTGATCGGCCGCGATTTTTCATACAAGGGCGATCGTCAGCAATGGAGTTTTGTCGGGCGGTCGACGAATCGCAATTCCTTGGCTTACCCCGCCCTGAGGGGAGCCAATCAGCTCCTCAACGCGTCCGCGGTGCTTGCAGCGCTTGAAGCGCTCGCGGATCGTTTGCCAGTGTCAATGCAGGCCGTTCGAGAAGGCTTGCTGCATGTGGAGCTGACAGGGCGATTCCAGGTATTGCCCGGGCGACCGACCGTGATTCTTGATGTCGCCCACAATCCGCAGTCGATCGGGGTGTTGGCGGAGAACATCTCTAATCTCGGCTACGCGCCTGAGACCTATGCGGTTGTGGGGATGTTGTCGGACAAGGACGTCGTTGGTTCAATTTCCTTGATAGCCCGTCGCGTCGATCACTGGCTGGCTTGCTCGCTACCGGGGCCGAGGGGATTATCGGGCGACGCACTCGCGGCCAAACTCCGTGAGGCGGGCGTGTCGTGCGATATCGAGGTCTGTGACGGGCCAACGGCCGGGCTCAATCGCGCCAAGGAGCGCGCTCAGCCGGATGATAGAATTACGGTCTTTGGATCATTCCTCACTGTCTCCGACGTTCTACAATCGTTGGGACGTCATTGAGACCCGCGCGCTGCAATGGCTGAGAACGATACCCAACTCGAACTGAAGAAGCGCGCGCGCCGACGCTTGGTCGGCGCAGGCGCGTTGGCGCTTGTCGCAGCGATTGTCTTGCCCCTTGTGATGGAGCATGAGCCAAAGCAGGCGGGGCAGGACATTCAGATCCGTATTCCGAGCCAGGAGGGCGCGAATTTTGCGTCACGCGTGATTCAGGGAACCGCTCCAGCGCCGAGCAAGCCTGCAGTGCCGGTGGAGGACGACAAGATTCCATCTGGCGGGAACACTCCGTCGCCGAGCGAAGGTGCGACCGCTTCCAGCCCGGCGCCGAGGGCACCTGAGCCGGCGCCCGCGCAAAGCGCGCACAAGCCAGCGGCGCCTGAAGATCCCCATGTTGCGAAAACGGAAAAGCCGGCAGCGACCAAGCCTGCAGAGCCAGCCACGAAGCGATCCGAGGCGGCGCGTGCTGCGGCGATCCTGAGTGACGACAAGAGTGCAGCGGTTGAAACGGGCGGAGCCTACGTCGTGCAGCTCGGCGCATTCAAGGACGCGCGCAACGTCTCGTCGGTCCGGAGCAAGGTCAAGGCACAAGGCTACAGTTCCTACACCGAGGTGCTGGGGGACAAGACGCGCGTGCGTGCAGGCCCGTTCGCGACACGTGATGCGGCCGACGCTGCAGCAGCGAAGTTGCGAAAGGCCGGGGTGGCCTGCGTTGTAACACCGCGTTCGTGACGCGATGAGCGGCTTTGACTACGCGGTCATCGCGGTTACGCTGATTTCGCTGGCGCTTGGTGCTTGGCGCGGGTTGGTCAGCGAGGTCCTGGCGCTTCTGGCGTGGGTGATTGCGTTCTTCGTCGCCAAACATTTTTCGCCGCTCGTCGTGCCGCTGTTCAGTGCCCTTACGAGCGAGCCGTTATTGCAACAGGCAGGGGCGTTCGCACTGTTGTTCATTGCGAGTCTGCTCGTGCTTGGTTTGCTGCGCTTGTTGTTGCGCGAGTTGCTTCATGCGGTTGGGCTTGGTCTGGCGGACCGAGCCTTCGGCGCACTGTTCGGGTTGGCGCGCGGGTTGTTGCTGGTGCTCGCACTGGTAATGGTCGGCGGGCTGACAAATCTTCCGCGTCAAGCTTGGTGGCGTGACGCGGTATTGGCGCCCCCGCTTGAGGCGGTGGTGCTAGCGGCGGCGCCGTGGATGCCGGAGCCGCTCGCGAAACGGATTCAATTCAGATAGGTGATCGACGATGTGCGGGATTCTAGGTGTAGTGGCGACTACGCCGGTCAACCAGCTGTTGTATGACGGGCTCCAGGTGTTGCAACACCGTGGGCAGGATGCGGCCGGCATTGCGACGGCGCAGGCCGGCAAGTTTCATATGCACAAGGGCTCGGGGCTGGTGCGCGATGTGTTCCGCACCCGCAACATGCGTAACCTAACCGGCAACTGGGGAATTGGGCATTGCCGCTATCCCACTGCCGGTTCGGCCTATAACCCGGCCGAGGCCCAGCCGTTCTACGTGAATTCGCCGTTTGGTCTGATGCTCGCGCATAACGGCAACCTGACCAACGCGGACGAACTCAAGCGCGAGATGTTCCTTGCTGATCTTCGGCATATCAATACCAGCTCGGATTCCGAGGTGCTGTTGAACGTTCTCGCACACGAGTTGCAGGAGCATGCCAAGGGCCCCCGCCTGGAGTCGGAACAGATCTTCAAGGCGGTGGCGGGAGTGATGCGTCGGGTCAAGGGTGCCTACGCGGCCGTGGTGATGATTGCTGGCTATGGGCTACTGGCGTTCCGCGATCCGTACGGTATTCGCCCGCTGGTAATCGGGAGCAACGAAGCGCTTGGTGGTACCGAGTACATGGTTGCATCGGAGAGCGTCGCCGTGGATGTGCTCGGTTTCAAGCTGCTGCGCGATATCGCACCGGGCGAGGCCGTGCTGATCAACACGCAGGGTCTGCTTGAGAGTCGCCAATGCGCGTCGGGCCTACCGCATGCGCCTTGCATGTTCGAGTATGTGTATCTCGCACGCCCGGATTCGCTGATCGACGGTATTTCTGTCTATGACAGTCGCGTCAAAATGGGTGAGTACCTCGCGGCGCGTATTCTCAAGAAATATCCGGATCTGAAGATCGATGTCGTTGTGCCGATTCCGGATTCGAGCCGGCCCGCGGCGATGGAACTTTCGAATCGACTCGGCGTGCCGTACCGGGAAGGCTTCGTCAAGAATCGCTACATCGGTCGCACCTTCATCATGCCGGGGCAGGCTGTGCGCCGTAAGTCGGTGCGTCAGAAGCTCAATGCAATCCACCAGGAGTTTGCGGGCAAGAACGTCCTGCTGGTTGATGACTCTATCGTGCGCGGCACGACGAGCCGCGAAATCATCAATATGGCGCGCGAAGCAGGTGCCACCCAGGTGTTCATGGCTTCGGCGGCGCCGCCGGTACGTTTTGCTAATGTGTACGGCATCGACATGCCAAGCCGTAACGAGTTGATCGCGGCGTTTCGTTCGGAGGATGAGATTGCTCACGAGATTGGCGCAGACGCCCTGATCTATCAGGATCTTGAAGATCTGAAGAAGGCAGTCAAGGAGCTCAACCCCGCGATCGAAGTTTTCGAGACCTCGTGTTTCGACGGCGTCTACGTCACTGGGGACATCACAGCGGCTTATCTGAACGAGATTGAAGATGCGCGCAACACCGACGCGCCAGCCTCGAATGGCCGTGATGATGAGGGCGATGAAGAAGGCGGTGGTGGCCAGATGGATCTGAACCTCGTGTCTCACGAGGAGCGCTGATAGCGACTTGTTCGATCTCACTGCCTTGAGATGGGTCCAAAAAAACAAACGCCGCGGAACTGTCCTCGCGGCGTTTGTTTTTGGTGCGACGCACCAGCGTTGCCTATGCGGCAGTCCCTGAGCAGGCTTGTAGGCGTGATCAGTTTGGTCTGCAATGCGTCGAAGGTTAAGCGTCCGCCAAACCCATCTTGAGCCGGCGTCCGATGGCGTGAAGGATGGTGTCCACTAACAAAACAGGTGGACACCAAGCAAGAGCGTAAGAGTCGGTCCCGTCGCGTGCATAGCGCGGCGTTCAAGGCGCAGGTCGTTGCAGACAGCGAAGCGCTTGGCGCCTCGGTGGCGCAGGTAGCTTTTCGCCACGGGGTCAATGCCAACCTGGTGCATCGGTGGCGTCGCGCGGCGCAGCGTCAGACGCTGGCGCTCGCGCAAGCGCCGGCCTTCCTCCCCCTGGCGATCCCCGCGGCCTCGCCGGTGA
>JAJZLD010000127.1 GCA_021803785.1 Pseudomonadota bacterium
TATCCAGGTAAGGAGGAGGTCAGCCGGTCAGACTAGCGTCGCTTTGGGCGGCGGCGCGGCGGGTCTTGCCCGCACGTGAGGGCACGTTGCACAGCCCGCAGACGTAGTCGTGCGTCGGGTCGTAGGCGTGCGCAACGTAGCGGCCACCACAGCGCGTGCAGCCGGCAAGTTGCAACATGTGCGCATCAAAAAAACGGATCAGCGTCCAGGCGCGCGTCAGACTCAAGACGCGCTCAAGATCGTGCTCTTCGCAGTGGGCGATGTACAAGCGATAGGCCGACAGCACCGACTCAAGCCCGCGTTGCCCGCCATGCTCTTGCAAAAACCGATAGAACCCCATGAACAGCGAAGCATGAATGTTCTGTTGCCAGGTCATGAACCAGTCGGTCGAGAACGGCAGCATGCCCTTCGGCGGCGATTCGCCGCGTACCTCCTTGTAAAGACGCAGCAAACGCTCGCGCGACAAGGATGTCTCCGCTTCCAGCATCTGCATGCGAGCCCCCATACGAATCATCTCGATCGCACGCTGGGTATCGATCGCATCCTGCACCACGCTTCGGGTTGCCATGACACGATCCTCAGGCGAGGTTTTCGACGGGGCGGCTGGCCGCCAGGATCGCGGCGTGAATGCTTGCAACAGCGGGCTCGCGTTCGTGGTTGGCGAGCAGTTCGAGCAGCAGGCGCTCATCGAAGCGAACCTGGCACAGCATCATGCCCGAGCTCGACATGCGCAGAATCTGCGCCGGAGAGAGCGACTCGATCACATCGGCCGCGTCTTCACCCACACCCAGGCGGAACATGCCTGCCTGCCGGTCTTCTAGCAGCATTCGCTGGGCCAGCATCAGATAGGACAGATTCAGCTCGCGGATCTCTTCCGCCAAGTTTGCCGTACGCATGGTGACCTCCTCAGTCCGTCGCCTTTTTGGCGACTTATCGTGTGGAAGCAACAGTACCAACGGCACTCAGGAAACTTGAGTCGGGCGATTTCGGATAATTACGTAGGAAAAAGCACCAGTGCCATGTAGGAATCACGCCTACACGGCCCAAAAACAGGGGAAAAACATCAAACAATCAATGCGTTACATCACGCTCTCGCTTAGCAACAAGGGCAAAACCGGCCGTCTGGCCTGAGTCGGCAACAGCGCCCTTTGAGGCAGAAAGTTCACTTAAGGCCTCGCTGATGAGGGCTTCAGGCGCACTCATCGACGAATTCCGCTGCGCCGACCCGATCCGGACAGCAATTCGAAGCTGGAGCCGATCAACCCGGAACGGCGTTGCCTCCACTTGCTGACGCAGACGCGCGGCAACAAGGCCGGCACCCTCCACATCAGTGTCGGGACACAACACCGAAAACACGCCGTCGTCTGTTCGCGCCAGCACATCGTGGCTGCGCAAGGCCTGCTTCAGGACACTGCCAACATGCTTGACCACCGCGTCGCCAATCATCTGACCGTAGGTCGAGCGGATCTGGGCCAAGCCATCCACCTCGATCGCCATGCAAACCATCGGGCGCTGGGTGCGCGAAGCGGCCGACCACTCCTGCTCGATGCGATCGATGAAGTAGCGCCGGTTCGGCAGTGCCGTCAGCACATCGGTCAGCGCGACATCCTGCAAGCGACGATTCGAGACTGCCAATTCCGACGCGAAATGGCGGATCTCCTCTCGATCGCGCTCGATCTCTTCATGCAGCTTCACCACACGCAACCCGGCGCGCATACGCGCCAGCAGCACGCGGCCGTTGATCGGTTTAGTGATGAAGTCATCCACGCCACATTCGAAGGCTTCGACCAAACGCTGTTCGTTCTCGTGGCTGGTCAGCACCAGCACGTAGATGCTGCGCCCGACGCGCGTCTGCCGCAGCCGCTCTACAAGCTTGAGGCCGCTGCCGTCGGACAAAGACCACTCGACGATCATCAAATGCGGCTGCACCAGAATCGCCGCCTCAGCCGCCTGCGCGATCGTCTCGACCTCATGAACTTCGTGGCCGGCGTCATGGAGCAGCGCACGAATCGAAGCCCTCACCGCAGCATCAGACTCAACCACCAACACCCGAATCTGACGCTTTGCCGGCGGCGGCACGGCAATATCCGCAGGGGCGGCGACAGCGGGAGCCGGAGCCGGAGCCGCCTGCGTCACTGGCTCCGGCATGGCCACTGCACTGCGCTCGACAAGGCTCGAAAAAGCGTCAATCTGGACGGGAGCAAGTTGCAGCAGCGACGACCACTCCGACCAATCGCGAATCGCGGCATCGCAGGTTTCGTTCAATTCTGCGCCGTCAATCTGCAGGCGCGCACCCAGCGCAACGATAGACGGCACCCGCCGGGCATGTTCGCTCCGCTCGGTCTCGCAGAGACGCCCAAGCTCGGCAGCCAGGGCCAGCGAACAACAAAGCGTCGCCTCACGCGCCCCCTCCGCCGGCCAGTTGCACTCCGGCTGCTCGTGCGCTGCCACCACCTGCGCGAAGATACGTGGCATGCCCCAGTCCTCAAGCATCAGACCGGACAGCTCACGGTGATCAAGCGCAAACGCGGCTTGCTCACGCGCCACCAGTTCATCGGAACCTGCTGCACTCAGGCGCAGCAGGTCGTCGTACTGCTCTGGATACAAGGTGGCCATCGCCAGCTCGCCGATACGCGACAGCAAACCGACGCAATAGGCCTCGTCCGCAGGGGCCGCACGCGTGCGCAGCGTAATCGCCTGCATCGCCGTTGCGCGCATGAGGGAGGAAGCCCAGAAACCCTCATAGTTAAAGCTCTGGCATGCCCCGCTGCGATAGCTCGACAGCAGCGAGAATCCGAGCGCCAGCGCCCGCACCGCAGGCATGCCGAGCACCATCAGCGCATCCTGCACCGAGGCGATCGGATGGCGGCCATAGCCAAGATGGCCGTTCGCGGCCTTGATCAGGCGCCCGACGAAAGCGGGGTCTGTCTTGATGATGCGACCCAGCTCGGCGATCGAAATATCGTCGCCTTGCGTAGCCCGCATGATCGCGAGCGCAACACCTTTAGGCGACGGCAGATTGCCCGTCGCACGCAGACGCTCAAGCTTTGAAAGACCGTTCAGGGAAGCGTTACCAGTCATGTAGGCGTCTTTTTGCTCCAGTCGCTCGATTAACGACTGGCACTCCCAGAACTTTAGGGTTGCCCTCAAAAACGCTGCGCCGCCCCGCAGCAGCCCTGGTTTACAATCGCGGCTGCTCGCGCCCCTCCTGAAAACCAGGCCATGAACTTCTGCTCCCAATGCGGCGCCCCGGTCGTGCGCCGGATCCCTCCCGGCGACACCCTGCCCCGGTACGTCTGCGATGCCTGCGGCACGGTCCATTACAGCAATCCGAAGATGGTCGTCGGTGCCATTCCCGAGTGGGAAGACCGCATCCTGCTGTGCCGCCGCGCCATCGAGCCTCGCTATGGCAAGTGGACGCTGCCGGCGGGCTTCATGGAAAACGACGAAACCACTGCGCAAGCGGCGGCCAGAGAAACTGCAGAAGAAGCCTGCGCGCGAATCGAAGTCGGCGACATGTATTCGCTGATCAACGTCGCGCACATTAGCCAGGTCCACATCCTGTACCGCGCACGCCTCTTGGATCTCGACTTCCGGCCCGGCGAGGAGTCGCTTGAGACCCGCCTCTTCGCCGAGCATGAAATCCCTTGGGACGAACTCGCCTTCCGCTCTGTCGCGATGACGCTGCGCCTGTACTTCGAGGACCGCCGCAAGGGGCAGTTCCGCTTTCACGTTGCCGACATCCCTGCC
The DNA here is from genome assembly GCA_021803785.1 of Pseudomonadota bacterium. Lineage (GTDB taxonomy): Bacteria > Pseudomonadota > Gammaproteobacteria > Burkholderiales > Rhodocyclaceae > Niveibacterium. The sequence goes on from JAJZLD010000127.1 coordinate 3,751, forward strand.
CCTACGACGCCCGCATGACCCCGCACGTTGCAATCATCGGCGGCGGTTGGGCCGGCCTGTCCTGCGCGGTTGAGCTCGCGCGCGCCGACATCCGCGTATCGGTTTTCGAAGGCAGCACAACGCTGGGCGGGCGAGCCCGTGTGGTGGAAAAGGACGGCTGGCGCATCGACAACGGCCAGCACATCCTGATCGGCGCCTACACCGAAACGCTCCGGATGCTGCGACTGCTTGGCGTAAGCCCGAAGCGCCTGTATTCGAGCCCGTTCTTCATTCACATTCCGGGCGTTCTTGATCTGCAGGCCGCGGATTTGCCAGCCCCCTTCCATCTCGCGGTCGGCCTGCTGAGAGCAAAGGGTCTGAGCTGGGCCGATCGTCGCGCAGCAGCGCGATTGCTGTCACACCTCAAGCGCATCCGCTTCGTGCTCACCGAAGACGTCACCGTCAGTGCGCTTCTCGATCGCACCGCGCAAACACCGACACTCCGCCGACTGGTGTGGGAGCCGCTCTGCGTCGCGGCGCTGAACACACCCGCCGAACGTGCTTCCGCCCAGGTATTCGCCAATGTGTTGCGCGACAGCGTTGCGGCCTCTGCAAGCGCGTCGGAGGTATTGATTCCGCGCATCGACCTGACCGAGCTGCTCCCTGTGCCGGCGGTGCTCTACCTGTCCCGCAAAGGGCAGAACGTGCACACGATGACGAAGATCCGCGGCATCGCGCGAACCGAACACGGCTTCAGCCTGGAAGGCGACCCCTTTGACGGGCGCTACAGCCATGTCGTGCTGGCAACAGCCCCGTGGCAGGTATCCGGACTCACCGCCGAATTCAGCGAGATGGAGCGCCTGCGCAATCAGCTCGACGCCATGCGCCACGAAGCGATCACCACGGCCTACCTTGCTTACGATCCGGCGATCCGGCTGACTCGGCCGATGATTGGCCTTGATGACGGGCTGCTGCAGTGGGTGTTCGACCGCGGGCAACTTGGTGGCCCGGATGGCCTGCTCGCGGGCGTCGTGAGCGCCGCAGGCACTGAATTGAGCCGCGAGGACATCGCGCTTCGCGCCCATCAGGATATCGAGCGCATCTTCGCCACTGATTCCGCCCGTCTGCCAGCGCCCAAGTGGGCTCAGGTCATCACCGAGAAGCGCGCCACCTTTGCGTGCGAGCCCGGCGTCTTCCGGCCGATCACGATGACCCCGGTCAAGCAACTCTACCTGGCCGGTGATTACGTGGCGTCCGACTATCCCGCCACGCTCGAGGGCGCGGTTCGCTCCGGCCTCCAGGCAGCCCGGACGATCTTCCGCTCGGTGGGTGTGGCGCAGCCCACCCTCTTCAAGCTCGACTGATCATTCAGGATCGGAACACCGGGTCTGGCAGAGGCGCCAGCCCGTGGCGTGCGCGCGCCTGGTTGCAGGCAGCATTCAGCACGCCGAATACACCGTGCGGCGCAAACTCGCGACACGGCCCAGGACGCAGCTCATAGATGCCGCAACGTACCGCCTCGCCAACCTTGCCAACCAGGGCGACGCAACGAGGCGGCGATCGGTCGGTGCCACGCATTCGGCAGGTCGTCGCGGTTTCGTCATCGGCCAAAGCCTCGGGCACCGTACCGCCCGGCTCATCGTCACGTTCGGACACATGGAAGCTGACGCGGAACGCGGCGCAGCAGGCACCGCAGCGCTGACAAAGGTCCATTCAGGCTCCTGCTGATTGCGAGTTCAAGTCGACGACGTAGCGCCAGAGGATTTGCCCCGAATCACGATACTTGCGCTCGAAGGGCGTCAGCGGCGTTTCAGTCTCGAACGTGGAAACCGGCGCGTTCCGGCCACTAACCCGCGCCACCGCCCACGCAAACTCGTCCGCATAAATGCGCCAATTGGTGCGCAGCTCAAGCGTGCCACCAAGCGCCAGCATGTCCGGGAAAACGGCGTGGCCGTGCCAGCGGCGGGCGAGATGGCCGATCTTCGGCCACGGATTCGGGTATAGAAGAAAATGCCGATCGAGTCGGATGCCGTCGGCCAGCAACAAGCGCCAGAAATCGACCAGATCGGCACGAACAAACACCGCATTGGGCGGCACTTCACCCGGTTTTCCGCGCTCAATGCGATCGGAAGATTGATCGACGCCGATCACGAAGTGTTCGGGATACGCCCGCGCCAGCGCCAGCGTGCTCCAACCCACACCGCAACCGGCATCCAGCAGCAGTGGCCGCCCGCGATCCCAACCCGCCATCACTGCCGAGTAGGCCTCTTGCGTCGCGGGTGATACGGGGCGGGTGAACGGCGCAGCCAGGTGCCGGTCGAGCAAACGCGCCAGGCCGGGATGGATATCATCCTGCGCGGACCGGATGTTGCGCGAATTGGCATACATCAGCTTGCCACTCCCACCGCAATCGGCACGCCGTGATTGCGCATCACGTCCGCCACCAGATCAGCGTCGCGCAGCGGGCGCACCTCCTCCAATAAACGCTTAGCTTGGGGGTAATTGCGTTCCAACAGATGCAACCATTGCTTGATGCGTCCCGGCGCATGACGGGCATCAAGCTTGATCAGCACGCGCCGCCAATACAACGCTAGCAACTCGAGCAACTCCGCCCAGCACGCATCAAGGCTGGGCGGCGCCTCACCGCGAATACGCCGCGCAAGGAACGGGTCCGCCACTGCGCCGCGGCCCAGCATCACATCCACGCAGCCGCTCTCTGCCCGACAGCGCGCCCAATCCTCAACGGTCCACACCTCACCATTGGCAACGATCGGCACGGCAACCCGCTCGGCGATCCGCGCAATCTCGCTCCAATACGCTGGCGGCTTGTAGCGATCTTCTTTCGTACGGGCATGGATCACCAGTTCATCGACCCCCCCTTCGGCGAGCGCGCGGGCGCACTCCTCTGCGCGCGAGGCATCCTGAATGCCGAGGCGCATCTTTGCGGTGAAGGGAATGCTCCTCGGCACCGCCGCTCGGACCGCCGAGGCAATCTGGAAGAGCAGCTCAGGCTCGCCCAGCAGCGCAGCCCCGCCGCGATGGCGATTGACAGTCGGCGCCGGGCAGCCAAAGTTCAGATCAATCCCGGGCGGAGCCAGGCTGGCGAGGCGCGCAGCATTGTCGGCCATGCAAGCGGGGTCGGAACCGAGCAATTGAACCCGCACGGGGGTTCCGGCGTAGGTACGCCCGCCGTTTTCAAGTTCGGGGCTGACTCGCGTATAGCAGCGCGCCGGCAGCAGCGACCCGGAGATCCGAACGAACTCGGTCACGCAGTGGTCGTAGCCGCCCGGACGCGTCAAAACATCGCGCATCACATCGTCGACCATCCCCTCCATCGGGGCCAAGAGCAGGCGAATCATGAATTCCTGAAAACAAAGGGCGTTGCTTGGGGGCCGCGCATTCTACCGGAGCCGCCCCGCACAGACTGGACATGTTGCAAGCGCGGCGCTTAGGCTCACGCACATGGAAAAACACGACGCCCCCCCCATCCGCACCGCCAACTCGCGCTGTGGTTGATTGGCGGCACGCTCGCCTGCCTCGCCGCAATCCTCGTCCTGCTCCATTACCTCGCACCGCTCCCACCCCGAACGCTGACCATGACCACCGGCGCCGCGGGTGGTGCCTATGCGCTCTACGCAGAGCGTTATCGCGAGATCCTCGCACGTCAGGGGGTCAAGCTGATCCTCAAGCCATCCAGCGGCACGATTGAAAACCTGCGTCGTCTCAAAGGCGTCGACGGCAAAGCCGATGTCGGCTTTCTGCAGGGCGGCGTGCTGCACGAGCCAGAATCGGAGGATCTCGTCACGCTCGGCGCGATGTACTACGAGCCCGTCTGGGTCTTCGTTCGCGACGATATCGACGTCAAGCGCATCGCAGATCTGCGGGGCCGCCGCGTTGCCATCGGCGTATCAGGCGGCGGCGCGCAACTGCTTGCGCTTGAAATCGCCAACCGCAACGGCATCGCGACCGACGATCCGAGCTTGCTTCCGATCGGCGGCGACGCCGCGATTAGGGCCCTGCAGCAGCGCGAAATCGACGCACTCGTAACCGTCAACGGCGCACAAGCACCGACTGTACAAACCCTGCTGCGCCTCAAGGGAGTACGCCTGCTCGGCTTCGACCAATCGGCAGCCTATACCCGCCTGATGCCGCAACTGACCGATCTCACACTACCGCGCGGCACGATCGATCTGGTCGCAGATCAACCACCTGAGGACCTGCACCTCGTGGCGCCCACCGCAAACCTCGTCGTGCGTCACGATCTGCACCCGGCCCTGGTCGCACTGCTGATGCAGGCGGCAAGCGAGATCCACCGCATGCCGGGGTGGTTCGAAAAAGGCAACGAGTTTCCCGCCGCACGCGACCATGAACTACCGCAGAGCCCGGAAGCCACGCGTTTCTACCGTTCCGGCCCGCCTCTGCTGCAGCGCGTGCTGCCGTTCTGGGCAGCGGTGATGGCGGACCGTTTGCTATGGACACTGATTCCGCTGATGGCCTTGCTGGTGCCAACCATGAAGCTGACCCCTGCGCTGTTGCGTTGGCATGTGCGCTCACGCATCTATCGTTGGTACGGCGAGCTGAAATTTCTCGAGGAGGAAGCGCGCCACGGCAAAGCAAGTGACGTCGGCCGCTGGAAATCGCAATTGGACCTGATCGAGCAACGCGCGCTTCGCAAGAAGGTGCCGCTTTCTTACGCCAACGAGCTCTACATCCTGCGCGAGCATATCGCCTTGGTGCGGCAGATCATCGAGGGCCGGGGCGCGAAGGAGTAGTGATTCAGCGAAGGAAAAGAAAAAGGCTGACCCTTTGGTCAGCCTTTCTCAGTAGGTGGCGGAGTGGACGGGACTCGAACCCGCGACCCCCGGCGTGACAGGCCGGTATTCTAACCGACTGAACTACCACTCCGCGCTTGAACTGCCAGTGCGCACACTGTTTTGCACACCTTCGAAAAGGTGGCGTCCCCACGGGGATTCGAACCCCGGTTATCGCCGTGAAAGGGCGGTGTCCTAGGCCTCTAGACGATGGGGACCCGGAACAACTTCTCTTTCGCTGCTTGGTGGAGGTAAGCGGGA
>JAJZLD010000128.1 GCA_021803785.1 Pseudomonadota bacterium
GCTGGATCAGGAAGACCGCGCGCAATAAGCGCTCCCGACCAAAGAGCGCCTCTTGAAAGGCGCTGCCGCATAAATGGAAAGCCCGCCGTTAGGCGGGCTTTCTTTTGGTTCCGTTCTTGAGGCAGCCGCCTCTCGGAACCGTGGTTTGCGCGCTGAGCGCGCGGGCGACTCAAGGTCGCCGGGGGCTGTGCCCCCACTGGCCCTCGAAGGGCCGTATGGTGAAGTGTTACGCCTTGACGTTGATCACTCGTCCGATAGTCTGTCCATTGAGATTCGTCGTCTGGGCGACCTGCTGAGCTTGCTGAGCCTGTTCCGGGCGCTCTTCTGCCCTTGCACGCTCCGCTTGCTGCGCCTGACGGGCAGAGGCGGCTTCCCTAGCCTGAGTAGCCTGCTGCGCATCGGGTGTCTGGACGACGCTCCCCGAAAGGGGACTTACCTCCATTGACCCTCCTTCGCTGAACCGACCGATACGAAGTCATCGGCCTGACTTCACTATAGGCACCCCAGCGCACTTGTGCAGGGTACGACGTCCCTCGCAGTTATAAAAAATGTGACATCCCGTAAAATTGCGCCCGTGAGCACCGAACAAAACGCCAGCAACGCCCCGGAAGCCTCGCCGCTTGGCAAGGCGGTGGCCTATTGCGACCAGTACGCACCCGAGCTGCTTTTCCCGATTCCGCGCAGCGGCAAGCGCGCCGAAATCGGTATCGGCACGGATCTGCCCTTCACCGGGCACGACCTCTGGAACGCCTACGAAATCTCGTGGCTGAATCCGCGCGGCAAGCCGGTTGTCGCGATCGGCACGCTGACCGTGCCGGCAATCTCTCCGAACCTGATCGAATCCAAATCGCTGAAGCTGTACTTCAACAGCTTCAACCAGACACGCTTCGAATCGGTGCAGCGCGTTCAGGAGACGATTGCGCGCGACCTGTCTGCCGCCGCGGGCGCGCCAGTCGCGGTACACCTCGAAACGCTCGACCAGCGCCCCGGCCGCACCCTCGGTACGCCGGAGGGCGTGCTGCTCGATACGCTCGATATCGACATCGATACCTATGAACCGGCGCCGCAACTGCTTTCGGCGGCTGGCCCGGTGGTCGAGGAGACGCTGTACTCACATCTGCTGAAATCCAACTGCCTTGTGACCGGACAGCCTGACTGGGGCATGGTGGTGATTCGCTACCGCGGCCCGGCGATCGACCGCGCCGGCCTGCTGCGCTACATCTGTTCCTTCCGCACGCACAATGAATTCCACGAGCAATGCGTGGAACGCATCTTCGTCGACGTGACCCGCCTGTGTCGTCCGCTGCGGCTCGAAGTCTGGGCGCGTTACACACGCCGCGGCGGGCTGGACATCAACCCTTGGCGCGCAAGCGAGGCGATGCCCGGCCCGGGCAATCTGGGCGAAGTGCGGCAGTAGCGCCATCTTCGCACCGATCTGGTGCCTTCAAATTCGCCCGCCATTTTGCATGCGGCAAACTGGTGCATGACGGCGCTTCGGCGGTGCGAATCGCTACGCTCGTGCCTGAGATACCGACGAACCCCGCGCTTGGCCCGAGTTTTGCTCAAGCCTGGGGATGCGGGCGGACTCCCAATCCTTGCAGAGAGACGACAAGACCGACTGCGTGCCGGACATCGCCATGCGCGATGCCGGCCACGCGGCGCCCCCGTTTGACTGGCGTGCCCGTCTGGCGCTGGGCTTCGAACGCCGCGGCGAACGCAGCGTGCTGGCTCGCCGAGAACACCTGGGGCCGTTGCGGGTGCAGAAAGCGCTGTACCCGGAAGGCGATGCGGTCAGCCACGCGATCCTGCTGCACCCGCCGGCAGGCATCGCTGGAGGCGATTCTCTTACGATCGACGTGTCGGTCGGCGCAAGTGCCAGTGCGCTGCTGACCACGCCCGGCGCCGGCAAGTGGTATCGGGCTGACGGCCGACGCGCCGAGCAACGCATTCACCTCAACATCGAGGCCGGCGGCAGTCTCGAATGGTTGCCGCAGGAAAGCATGGTGTTCGACGGCGCGGACGGCGATGCGGCGCTGGATGTGAACCTCAGCGGCGACGCACACTTCATCGGCTTTGACCTTTGGTGCCTTGGCCGCCGCGCGCGCGGCGAACGCTTTGAGCGCGGCCGCATGCATACCCGCCTGCGTATCGCCCGTGATGGCCGCCCGGTCTTCGTCGAACAGGCAACACTGCGCGGCAGCGATGCGCGCTTCGCGTCCGCCGCGGTACTCGGCGGCGCCACCGTATTCGGCAGCCTGTTGGCAGCCGCTCCCGACATCGACGCTTCGCTGATCGAAGCCTGTCGTCATGAGCGCCCCACGGCCGGGCTAGGCGCCGTCACCCGCCTGCCCGGCCTGCTGGTGGCCCGCTACCGCGGCGACGACGCCGAGGCCGCACGCCACTGGTTCGCCGCCCTCTGGGCCATCGTAAGGCCGGCGCTGCTGGACCGCCCCGCCTGCCCGCCCCGCATCTGGAACACCTGATTTCCGCGAGAGACCCATGGAACTGACGCCCCGCGAAAAAGACAAGCTGCTGATCTTCACCGCCGCGCTGCTCGCCGAACGCCGCCGCGCCCGCGGACTGAAGCTGAACTACCCGGAAGCCGTCGCCTTCATCTCGGCCGCAATCATGGAAGGCGCGCGCGACGGCCGCACCGTGGCAGAGCTGATGAGCTACGGCACCACGCTGCTGAGTCGCGACGACGTGATGGACGGCGTGCCGGAGCTGATCCCCGAGATCCAGGTCGAGGCCACCTTCCCCGACGGCACCAAGCTGGTTACGGTTCACCACCCGATCATCTGACTCTCACGTACTCACGACACGCCATGGAAGACAAGATCGAACACGCCCGTCTGCTCGCCCGTTTCAAGCTGCAGGTTCGTCGTCAGCTCGACCAGAGCGTCGACCTCGACCGCCTGGTGCAAGACGCCGAATACGCCCGCACCCGGCTTGCCGAAATCGAAGACCTCGCCGAGGACGAAGAACTGCTGGTGATGTTGCTGACCCTGCGCGAGATCCTCGTGCCGCGCAAAGTGGCTCCGGCGGCAACCGCCGAACTGTCACCGCTGCCGAAGACGGCCGAATCGCGCAACTACAAATTCGGCGCCCGGGGCTGGTAGACGTGCAGATCGAACAGCTGACGCCCGCCACCTTTACGGCACACCGTGAGGCGCTCGCCACCCTGCTGATTGACGCGGTGGAGGGCGGCGCATCGGTCGGATTCGTGCTGCCGATCAGCCGTGACACGGCGCTGGCATGGGTTGACGGCCTCGCCGACTCGATCGCCGATGGCTCGCGACTGCTCTGGCTGGCGCATGACGCCGGCCGCCCACTGGGCACCGTTCAGCTCGAACTCGCCATGCGCCAGAACGGCCGCAACCGCGCCGAAGTGCAGAAGCTGCTCGTGATGCGCAATGCGCGTCGCCAAGGCATCGCTCGCGCACTGATGGCCGCGCTGGAAGACGCCGCACATGCGTTGCAGCGCGGCCTGCTGTTCCTCGACACCGAAGCCGGTTCGCCGGCCGAAGACTTCTATGGCGCGCAGGGCTGGCAGTACATCGGCGGCCTGCCCGAGTTCGCCTGCTCGCCAGACGGCGTCTGGGCCGCCAACGCGATCTATTACAAGACCCTGTTCCGCAGGAGCGCCACATGATTCCCGGAGAACTCGACACGCCCGAGGGCGATATCGAACTCAACGCCGGCCGGCCAACGATCACCCTGGTCGTCGCCAACACTGGTGACCGCCCGATCCAGGTCGGCTCGCACTATCACTTCGCCGAAACCAACGCGGCGCTCGATTTCGACCGCACCGCTGCACACGGCTACCGCCTCGATATCGCTGCGGGCACCGCGGTGCGCTTCGAGCCGGGCCAGACCCGCACGGTCACACTGGTCGCACTCGCGGGCGAACGCAAGGTGTTCGGCTTCCGCGGCCTGGTGATGGGAAATTTGTGATGCCCCCACGCTCAATTCTTTCGCGCAGGGCGGGCTTTGCACAGCCCGCCCGCTCCGCGAGCGCAGCGCACTGCCCTGCGAATTCCTCGCTTCGCCCCCCAGAGGGGGCGCCAGCCTCCTTGAGGCGGCTCTACGGAGACTGCTGAGATGGCCAAGATCTCTCGCCGCGCGTATGCGGAAATGTTCGGCCCCACCACCGGCGACCGCGTGCGCCTCGCTGACACCGAACTCTGGATCGAAGTCGAGAAGGACTACACCCTCTACGGCGAGGAAGTGAAGTTCGGCGGCGGCAAGGTGATCCGCGACGGCATGGGCCAGGGCCAGAAGCTCTCGCATGAAGTGGCCGACACGGTGATCACCAACGCGCTGATCCTCGACCACTGGGGCATCGTCAAGGCCGACATCGCGATCAAGGCGGGCCGAATCGCCGCGATCGGCAAGGCCGGCAACCCGGACATCCAGCCCGGCATAACGATTGCCATCGGCGCCGGCACCGAGATCATCGCCGGCGAGGGCATGATCATCACAGCAGGCGGCATCGACACCCACATCCACTTCATCTGCCCGCAGCAGATCGACGAAGCGCTGATGAGCGGCGTGACTACCATGCTGGGCGGCGGCACCGGGCCCGCCACCGGCACCTTTGCGACCACCTGCACGCCGGGCCCGTGGCACATCGCACGCATGCTCGAAGCGGCCGATGCCTTCCCGATGAACCTCGGCTTCCTCGGCAAGGGCAACGTATCCCTGCCAGGCCCGCTCGCTGAGCAGATCGAAGCCGGCGCGATCGGGCTCAAGCTGCACGAAGACTGGGGCACGACGCCGGCCGCGATCGACAACTGCCTCGCCGTGGCCGAGCAGTACGACGTGCAGGTCGCGATCCACTCCGACACGCTCAACGAATCGGGCTTCGTCGAAGACACCGCCGCCGCCTTCAAGGGCCGCACCATCCACACCTTCCACACCGAAGGGGCGGGCGGCGGCCATGCGCCAGACATCGTCAAGCTCGCCGGCCTGCCCAACGTGCTGCCGAGCTCGACCAACCCGACGCGGCCCTACACGGTGAACACCATCGACGAGCATCTGGACATGCTGATGGTGTGCCACCACCTCGACGCCTTGATCGCCGAGGACGTGGCCTTCGCCGAGAGCCGCATCCGCCGCGAGACCATCGCCGCCGAAGACATCCTGCACGACATCGGCGCGATCTCGATGTACTCGTCCGACTCGCAGGCGATGGGCCGCGTCGGCGAAGTGGTGATCCGCTGCTGGCAGACCGCGCACAAGATGAAAGTGCAGCGCGGCGCGCTGCCGGGTGACGGTGAGCGCAACGACAACTTCCGCGCCAAGCGCTACATCGCCAAGTACACGATCAACCCGGCGATCGCACACGGCATCGCGCACGAAGTCGGCTCGATCGAAGTCGGCAAGCTCGCCGACCTGGTGGTGTGGAAGCCGGCGTTCTTCGGCGTGAAGCCCAGCCTCATCATCAAGGGCGGCATGATCGCCGCGGCCGCGATGGGCGACGCCAACGCTTCGATCCCGACGCCACAGCCGGTGCACTACCGCCCGATGTTCGGCAGCTTCGGCGGCGCACTAAAGACCTCCGTCACCTTCGTTTCGCAGGCAGCGCTGGACAACGGCAGCGTCGCGAAACTCGGTCTGTCCAAACCGCTGGTGGCGGTGAAGAACATCCGCAAGGTCACCAAGGCCGACATGATCCACAACGACTGGTGCGGCCGCATCGACGTCGACGCCGAGACCTACCAGGTGCGTGCCGATGGTGAGTTGCTGACCTGCGAGCCGGCCAGCGTATTGCCGATGGCGCAGCGCTACTTCCTGTTCTGACCATGATCACCGTGGCCGACCTTCGCATCGCGCCCGCCGACCCCGGCGAGCCGGCGATCCGCGACCTGATCGCCGAGCTGGACGCGCTGATGCATGCGCTCTACCCGGCCGAGAGCAATCACTTGCTCGACGTCGAAACGCTGCGGCAGCCGCATGTGCGCTTTCTCGCGGCACAGCTGGCCGGCGATGTGGTCGGTTGCGGTGCCTACGTCGCGTATTCGGACTACGCCGAAATCAAGCGCATGTTCGTCGCACCACGCTGCCGTGGCCTGGGCATCGCCCGCCGCTTGCTCGCCACACTCGAAGCCGACGCGGTGAAAGCTGGCCTGCCGCTCACCCGGCTAGAAACCGGCATCCATCAGCCGGAAGCGCTGGGCCTCTATGAGCGCGCCGGCTACCGCACACGCCCGCCCTTCGGCGACTACGCTGAAGATCCGCTCTCCGTTTTCATGGAAAAGGCGCTGCATCTGGCGCCCACTTGAATCATGCTGCTGATTGAATCCCTCTACACCGGCGACGCCACGCCGACCGAAAAACTGGTTCTGAACTTCGACGCCCGCACCAAGAGCCGGCTGCGCACGCAACTCGCGAGCGGTGAGGAAGTCGGCCTGTTCCTGCCACGCGGCACGATCCTGCGCGGCGGCGATTTGCTGCAAGCGAAGGACGGCCGGGTCGTGGAGGTGGTGTCGGCCCCCGAAGCCCTGCTGGAGGCGCAATGCGCGGGCGCCTTTGAGCTTGCCCGCGCCGCCTATCACCTGGGCAACCGCCATGTGGCGGTGCAGGTGGGCGCCGGCTGGCTGCGCATCCAGGCCGACCATGTGCTGGAAACCATGCTGATCGGGCTGGGCGCGCAAGTGCGTCCGGTGACCGCCGCATTCGAACCGGAAGCCGGTGCCTACGCCCACGGCCACCACCATAGCGAGCGCGGCGCCACCGAAGCCAAGATCCACATGATGGCCGGCGCATGAGCCTGAGCATTAGCACCGCCGCACCGGATTCGGACGACGCGCGGGCCTTGCTCGATGCGCTGTCCGACACGCTCGCCGCAATCACCGGCGATAGTGGCCGCAGCAGCTTCGACCCCGCCGACGTACGCGGCCCCGGCGCGCGCTTCGTGATCGCCCGCGACGCGAGCGGTGAAGCCGTGGGCTGCGGCGCGTACCGCCCGCTGCAGCCGGGCATCGCCGAGCTCAAGCGCATGTTTTCGCGCACACGCGGCGGCGGCATCGGACGCAGCCTGCTTGCTGAACTTGAACACAGCGCCGCCGCCGATGGCTATCGCGAGTTGTGGCTGGAAACCCGGCGCGTCAACCTTACGGCGGTCGCCTTCTACCGCGCCCACGGCTATCGCGAGATCCCCAACTACGGCCGCTATATCGGCGGGCCCGAGGCGATCTGCTTCGGCAAGACGCTTGCCTCAATGGAGGCCGCCGCGTGAGTTCGCTCGCCGCGCTGACGCGCCTGCTGCATCTCGCCAGCCCGGCCCTGCCGGTCGGCGCCTTCAGCTATTCGCAGGGGTTTGAATGGGCGGTGGAGTGCGGCTGGGTCAGTAACGAAGCGCAGGCGCGCGACTGGATCGGCGACCTGATGCGCTACGGCATCGCGCGCTGCGAAGCACCGGCGCTGGTGGCGATGATGCGTGCCTGGCGCACCGGCGAAGTCAGCGAGGTGCTGCGGCTCGACGCGGAATTTCTCGCCACCCGCGAGTCGATGGAACTGCGCGCCGAGACCGTGCAGATGGGCTACTCCTGCGCGCGCCTGCTGCGCGAACTGGAATCCTTGCCCGCCTTCACTCGCCGAGCCCTGACCGGCATCGGCGAACTCTCCTACCCCGCCGCCTGGTCCGCCGCCGCGGCCGCCTGGGGCCTGCCACCGGAAGACGCAGTGGTGGCCTACCTCTGGGCCTGGCTGGAGAACCAGGTGATGGCCGCGGTCAAGATCGTGCCGCTCGGCCAAAGCGCAGGTCAGCGGCTGCTCGTCGCGCTCGGTGAGCCGATTCCTGTTCTCGCTCGTGCCGCGATGGCGATCGGGCCGGATGAATGGGAGAACTTCACGCCTGGGTTGGCGTGGGCAAGTGCGATGCATGAGGGGCAATACACGAGGTTGTTCAGGTCATGAACGGCGAGCGTGTTCTTCTTCTGTCAGCTTCGGCGGCGCTGCCAATATCGCAGACGATGTCCGCTCAAGCCGGGTCGCGCCCCGGCGGGCGCCCTACTTTCTTGTGGCAACAAGAAAGTAGGCAAAGAAGTGCCCCCCGCCTCAACGCCGCGCGCTGCGCGCACGGTCCCCTGCGCTGCTCGACGCATCGGGTGGCTGCGGAACTCGCCCTCGCTTCGCTCGGTGCTCAGACAGTCCTCGCCACCGCCGCGCTGCGCGCGCCGGAACCCGATGCATCTGTGCTGCTCGGCGTTTCAGAGGGGGATCGAAAAGTGTCGACGATCAACCGTTGCAGGTTAGTCGTAGCCCGGACGCAAGCCGCCTGCCGAAATCCGGGCTACGAAGACAGCGCAGGCGTCGCGCCGCGGATGGTTTTGACTTTCGGGTCCCGTCGAGAGCGCCGAGTAGCGCAGCGCGACCGGGAAGAAGGCCGAGGACTGTCTGAGCACCGAGCGAAGCAAGGGCGAGTTCCGCAGGCCCCCGGTCGCGCGAGCAACGCAGGGAAGTCAGGTGCTCGGCACCTGACCGCGAACGCCGGGCGGCACTCTTTGCTTACTTTCTGGTGCTGTTGCCAGAAAGTAAGACGCCCGCCGGGGGCGGGAACCCGGCCGACGCACAGTTGCGCATTAACACCGGATATCGCGAGCCCCCCTGGGCAGCTCAACTCAGGTTTTGGGCTTCGCAAGACTCAGCCCAACCTACTTCCCCGCGTCCGCCTGCATGGCGCTTTCGCCAATTCAAGAAGACTCACACCATGACCACCCAACAAGCCCTCCGCGTCGGCATCGGCGGCCCCGTCGGCTCCGGCAAGACCGCCCTGACCCTTGCGCTTGGCCT
>JAJZLD010000129.1 GCA_021803785.1 Pseudomonadota bacterium
GCTCAACTTCGGCTCGCTGCTGATGCAGCGCGCCGATGCCGCCATGTACCGCGCGAAAACCCTGGGCGGCCGCAGTGCGGTATTCGCCAGCGCGCCTGAGTTCAACTGAGCGGACCGTCACTCGGACGCGCATCGCGCTCATAAGCGCGGAAGCACCCTGCATTCACCATCCTGCAGTCCGTGAGCTCATCCCGATGCTCGCCCCGACGATCACACACCGGAAACGGGATACCCTTTATGTTTTGCAACAGGAGGCATTCCGTGCCGCAACTACCGAGTGGCCGCCAGATCGGCCTGTCCGCTGACAGCGTATTTGAACGGGTGCTCGCAGCCGACCCGGAAACCCTCAACGAGATCCGGAGCACGGTTCACGACCCGTGTGATCTGTTGCCGCTGATCGATCTGGTCGAATTCATCCCGACGGTTGGCGCCAAGGAGCCGGGCGTGCCCCGCGCCACCGGTCTGGTCGCCGCCGACATGGGTCTCGAGCGCTGCAACTGGCCGACCGCGGATCAGGACGCCCTGCGAGATTGGCTCAATTCCGCTGCAGTAGCGGAATGGCTGGAAGACCGCTTCGACGAGCTCGAAGCCGCGCTCGAGGATCAGGAGGACTGAGGGCGCGCGTGGCGCGCCAGCCATGCTGCGCGCTGAACATCGGCAGCACCGGCCGCGTCATCCACCCCATCGCACCAACAAAAAGCCCCGCAGGCGGGGAGCCGTGCGGGGCATTCTTCGGCGCCGCAAAGTACTGGAGGCCAAGTCGCGCTCAGACGTTGAAAAGGAAGTTCAGCACGTCGCCATCCTTGACCACGTAATCTTTGCCTTCGGAGCGCATCTTGCCGGCTTCCTTGGCGCCTTGCTCGCCTTTGTATTGGATGAAGTCTTCGAAGGCGATCGTCTGGGCGCGGATGAAGCCACGCTCGAAATCGGTGTGGATCACGCCAGCGGCCTGAGGAGCGGTGTCGCCCTTGCGGATCGTCCAAGCACGGACTTCCTTCACCCCTGCGGTGAAGTAGGTTTGCAGGCCCAGCAGGTCGTAGCCGGCACGAATCAGGCGGTTAAGACCCGGCTCGTCGTAGCCAAGATCAGCCAGGAAGGCCATCTTGTCCTCGTCTTCCAGTTCCGCCAGCTCCTGCTCGATCTTCGCGCACAGCGCAACGACCGGAGCCCCCTCCTTGGCTGCGTACTCGCGCAAGCGATCGAGGTAAGGGTTGTTTTCAGCACCGTCTTCCGTCACGTTGCCGACGTACATCGCCGGCTTGATCGTCATCAGGCACAGAGGCTTAAGCAGCGCCTTGTCGTCGTCGGACAAATCGAGTGTGCGAACCGGCTTCCCCTCGTTTAGATGCGGCAACACCCGCTCAAGCACCGCGACCAACTTGCGTGCATCCTTGTCCCCCGCCTTGGCCTTGTTCGTGTCGCGCTTGAGCGTACGCTCGACCACCGAAAGGTCGGCCAGTGCAAGTTCAGTCACGATGGTCTCAATGTCGGCGATCGGGTCGACGCGGCCATTCACATGCACCACGTTCTCGTCGTCGAAGCAGCGCACCACGTTCACGATCGCGTCGGTTTCGCGGATGTTCGCGAGGAACTGGTTGCCCAGACCTTCGCCCTTCGAAGCGCCAGCGACCAGGCCAGCGATGTCGACAAACTCAACGATCGCAGGCTGAATCTTCTGTGGCTTGACGATCGCGGAAAGCTGCGCGAGCCGCGGATCCGGGACCTCAACAATGCCGACGTTCGGCTCGATGGTGCAGAACGGATAGTTCTCAGCCGCGATACCCGCCTTGGTCAGCGCGTTGAAGAGGGTGGACTTGCCAACGTTGGGCAGGCCGACGATGCCGCACTTGAGGCTCATGATTTCAACTCTTTCAAAAGCGAACCGCGCGTCACGCGGATCGGGACGCGCATTTCGCCACCCCACGCTTGAGCATGGGCCCGCGAAATGCGCGCTCAGGTCTTGGGTTTCGGTTTGGTGTTCACGGCCGCCATGGCACGCTCCCACTCACCAGCCTGCATTTTTGGCCACGCATCAAGCGCACGGCCAATCGACTCGTCGATGAGGGTCTGCTCATCACGCGACGGCCGGTGAAGCACAAAGTTCGCCACCTGATTACGGTCGCCCGGGTGGCCGATGCCAATCCGCAGGCGCCAGAAGTCCGGCGTACCGAGATGAGCCTGGATATCCTTGAGTCCGTTGTGACCGCCGTTTCCGCCGCCGCACTTGAGCTTTAATTGCCCCGGTGGGATGTCGAGCTCATCATGCACAACGAGAATCTCGTTGGGCTGGATGCGATAGAAACGCGCCAGTGCGCCGACCGCCAGCCCGGAACGGTTCATGTAGGTCTGCGGCAGCAGAATCCACATGCCGGCCCCGCGGGCATTGCCCACGATACCGTGGAAGCGCGACTCATGCGACAGCGACACACCCAGTTCGCGCGCGAGCAACTCACAAAACCAAAACCCGGCGTTGTGCCGGGTTTCGACATACTCGGGCCCCGGATTGCCGAGGCCGACCACCAGTTTCGGCGCGACTTGCGTCATGCGTCTCCAGTCTCCGGCCTCGACTACGGATTGGCCTCGCTCAGGCTCAGGCCTGGGCTTCGCCCTCGGCCGCTTCACTGCCGCCCTTGGTCTTCATGATGGTCGCAACGACCGGGTCGCCGTGGGTGACAGCCTTCACGCCTTCCGGCATTTTCAGGCCCGACACATGGATCGAAGCGCCCGAGGTGAGATCCTTCAGGTCGACTTCGATGAAGGCCGGCAGGTTGCCCGGCAGGCACTCGACGTCCACTTCGTTCATCACGTGCGACACGATGCCGCCTTCGAGCTTGACGCCCGGGGCGATGTCCGCGTTGATGAAGTGCAGCGGCACCTTGGTGTGCATCTTGTGCGTGGCATCCACGCGCTGGAAATCCACGTGCAGGATCTGCGGCTTGTAAGCGTGCCACTGGGTGTCACGCACCACTGCGGTTTCCTTGGAGCCGTCGATTTCGATCGTCAGCACGGAAGCGTGGAAAGATTCTTTGCGCATAGCGTGGAACAGATCGTTGTGATCCATCGTGATCTGAACCGGGGCCTTGTCGCCACCATAGATGATGCCGATTGCCTTGCCAGCGCGACGCAGGCGGCGGCTCGCACCCGTACCTTTTTCGACGCGCTTTTCAGCCTTGATAACGAATTGCATGGTCATACTCCATTTGCCTCGTCCGCGACCAGACGATGACGGGTTAAAGACATGGGGCGCGGTTACCCGCGCCCCATGCCCGAGAAACGGATTACTCGTCGGCGAACAGCGAACTGACCGACTGCTGGTTGTTGATCCGCATGATCGTATCGGCCAACAACGAGCCGATCGAGATCTGGCGGATACGGTTACAGCCGCGTGCATCTTCACGCAGCGGGATCGTATCGGTAACGACCAGTTCGTCCAGATCAGATTCGGAAATCCGGCTCACTGCTGCGCCCGACAGCACCGGGTGCGTGATGTATGCGAGCACCTTTTTCGCGCCGTTTTTCTTGAGCGCCTGGGCTGCCTTACATAGCGTGCCGGCGGTGTCGACGATGTCGTCTACGATCACGCAGGTACGGCCCTTGACGTCACCGATGATGTTCATCACTTCGGAAACATTGGCTTTCGGACGACGCTTATCGATGATCGCCAGATCGCACTCGAGTTTTTTGGCGTAGGCACGCGCACGCACCACACCGCCAACGTCGGGCGAGACAACCATCAAGTCGTCACCACGATGACGGGCGAGGTCATCGAGCAGCACCGGCGTCGAGTAGATGTTGTCGACCGGGATATCGAAGAAGCCCTGGATCTGGTCGGCATGCAAATCAACCGTCAGCACGCGCTGCACACCCGAAGCCTGCAGCATGTTGGCGACAACCTTGGCGGTAATCGGCACACGCGCGCTGCGCGGACGACGATCCTGGCGGGCATAGCCGAAGTACGGAATCGCAGCAGTGATGCGACCGGCCGAGGCGCGTTTGAGCGCATCGGTCATGACCAGCAGTTCCATCAGGTTGTCGTTGGTCGGATAGCACGTCGACTGCAGCATGAACACGTCCTTACCACGGACGTTTTCGAGCAATTCGACATTGACTTCACCGTCGGAGAACCGACCCACGGTGGCCGCGCCGATCGACATACCAAGGCGCTTGACCACATCAGACGCCAGCTTCGGATTGGCGTTACCCGTAAAGACCATCAGGCTGCCGAAAGCCATGACCGACCCCTATGCGTTGGAGATTTCAGCACCCGAAGCGCACAACGCGCATCGGATCAACCGCTCCCCGCCGGTTCCGGGAACCGACAGAAAAACAGCGGGCAGGCCTAGGCCTGCCCGCTGTGTTTGGCTGGGGAAGAAGGATTCGAACCTTCGAATGCCGGAATCAAAATCCGGTGCCTTGACCAACTTGGCGACTCCCCAAGAAACCTTTAATGCTGCTCTACCGCGCCGGCCCCGCCCAATCATGCAACGGGTGCCAGTCCAGCCCCCGCGCCGACCACGCCACCACTTCAGCAGGCAGCTTCGCGAGCACATTTTGCGCTTCGGCCTCGCTCTCGCAAGGCAGGAACACACAGGCGCCAGAACCGCTCATTCTAGCATCTCCCATCGCGCCGAGCATTTCAACCGCTTGCGCAACCGCTGGGTAGCGGCGACATACAACAGGCTGAAAATCGTTTCGCGTTGGTGATCCCGGAAAGCTCGCAATTATGATGGGTTCCGTATTTCTTGTCAAATCCTCAGCGACAAAAATTTCAGCGGTTGGTACCTGAACGCCGGGCTCGACCACAACATACCAAGCCGGCGCCAAGTCGAGCGGCTGCATCCGTTCGCCCACACCTTCGACGAACGCGCTACGACCAAAGATGAAAAACGGCACATCCGCGCCGAGTTCAAGCCCCCAGGCCTGCAAGGTTTCGCGGTCGGCATTGACGCCCCACAGCACATTGAGTGCGAGCATGGTCGATGCGGCATCCGAACTGCCGCCACCGAGCCCGCCGCCCATCGGCAGACGCTTTTCGACCTCGATATCGACGCCGAGAGTGACGCCCGCTTTCTGCTGCAGCAGGCGCGCCGCGCGTACGACCAGATCCTGCTCGGGCGCGACGCCTGCAAGCGCCGACAGGCGATTGATCTTGCCGTCATCTCGAACCGTCAGGGTGATCCAGTCACTGCGGTCGAGCAGGCGGAAGGCGCTCTGCAGCAGGTGATAGCCGTCGGCGCGACGGCCAACCACGTGCAGAAACAGATTGATCTTCGCCGGCGCCGGCACTCGCGCGACACGGCCGCGCACATCCACACCACTCATTCCACAACTCCGTGCAACCACGATTCGATCTTGACGCGCACCACCACATCTCCTTGCGTGGCTTCAATCAGGCTCGGGCCGGCGACAGATTCCACCGCGCCGTAGCCGGAATAACTCAAGAGCCAGCCGCTATCGCGCATCGACACGATGCGCGCGTCGGAACCCCGCTCGATCGCGACAGCGCTGGCGCCCGGCTCGGCACGCAGCCAGCCGGAGAACTGGCGAAGCGGAAGCGGCACACCGATCACCTGCTCGGCGAGCGTGACATCATCAGCAGCCTCGAAGGCACGCCCATCGCCGAGCTGAACATACGCGCGCTGCGGATCGAGCTGCAGCTCTGCGACCGTCTGCCCCAGCGGCGTTTCAAGACGCACCGTGTCACGCATGCCAAGGTGCGTCCAGTTCAGACGCAGTACGTCGGCGCGGTTGGCCTGCCTGACCAGCACGCGGCCGCTGAGCGAATAGTCGCCTGCGCGAAGCGGCGTCTGCTGCGGCGCCGTGGCACACGCATTGAGGAGCGCCGCCGCGGCCAGACCCAACGCGGCGGCGATGCGACGCCCAAAGTTCATGGCGTGAAGCGTTTGATGACCTTAGCGAGTTCCTCATTCTGAGGATGCGTGGCAAGTGCGTCCTGCCAGGTCTTACGGGCGTCCTCCTGGCGCCCCATCATCCACAGCACCTCGCCGATATGCGCGGCAATCTCCGGATCGGGCCGCAACTCGAATGCGCGCTTCAGATGCTCATAAGCGGATTCCAGGTTGCCGCTGCGATACAGCACCCAGCCCATCGAATCGAGGATGAACGCATCGTCCGGCGCCAGTTCAAGCGCCTTGCGGATCAGTGTGTTGGCCTCGGCAAGACGGATATTGCGATCCGCAAATGAATAGCCGAGCGCATTGTAGGACTGCGCCTCGTCAGGCTTGAGCTTGATCAGGCGGCGCAGATCGCGCTCCATTTCGTCGTACTTGCCCAGACGTTCGGCCAGCAACGCCCGGTCGTAGATCAGTTCGGTCTGATCAGGCTGCTTGCGAATCGCGTCATCGAGCAGCGCATACGCCTCGGCCGCACGATTAAGCTCCCGCAGGATCTGTGCTTCAGCAAGCAAGAAGGTGTTTGCATCCTTCGGCTCGGCAGCGCGCAGGCGCGCGAGTTCGCTGCGCGCCCCCGCCAGATCGCCACTGCGAGCTTGCAAGAGCGCTGCGCGAATCCAGGCCGAGTTGCGCTGCGCACCGCCGGTGATGGCGCGATACGACAGAATCGCCTCGGGAATCCGCTTCTGCTCTTCCTGAATCTGGGCAATCTGCATTCGGACTGCATCCGGGTCGGGCTTGCCAAGGACCAGCAAGCGCTTGAACTCAGCCTCCGCCGCATTCGCGTCACCCGCCTGCAGCAACAGCATGGCCCGGGTGTAGCCGATCTCGCCGTTGTCCGGCGCCAGCGTCACCAGCTTGTCGAACTCGACCCGCGCCGCGTCGTACTGCCTATCAGCGGCCAGCAAACGGGCATAGGCATGCAGGATATCAACCGACTGCGGCTGCTTGCTGCGGAAGGCGGCGAGGAAGGCGATTGCATCCTTGGTTCGCCCCTGTTGTTGCAGCAGTTGCGCCTTGAGCAGCGCCGCCGGCGCCCAGTCGCTCTTGCGCACCAGCGCGGCGTCGAGCGAGGCGAGCGCAGCATCGGCATCGCCTGCATTGAACGCCGCATGGGCGCGCGCGAAATTTGCCTCGGGCAACTTCAGATAGGGCTCCGTGAGCCGATCCACGCTGCGCCGAACTTCGGCCTTGTCCGGGTAGCGCTGCAAGGTGCCATTCAGCGCCATCAGCAGTCCCGCGGGGCCCTCAGGGCTTTCGGCCAGAATCCGAGCGAGCTGAGGCTCCAGCTCTTCGATCTGCCCAATGCCGCCGGCCAGCAAACCGGCGAGCATCTGCACCGCCTGCAGGTTATCCGGCTCCAACTTGTTCCACAGGCGTGCAGCCTCAAGGGCGTCCGGTACGCGGCGTGCGTAAAGGGCGATCTCCGCGGCGCGATGCGCGATGCGCGCATCCTGCGTCTTGCGCGCGAGGTCCAGATAGCCTTGCGACGCAAGCTCGAGCTTACCGCGCGCGCCGGCAATTTCCGCCAGCAGGAACTGGTAAAGCACTTGAGGCGTCAGTGCGCTCGCCTGCTCGGCGGAAGGGCGCTGCGCAGGCGCCGACTGCGTCGCCGCAGGCTCGTCGGCACGCGCCACGAACACACCGGCACCCAGGCACAGGCCGAGCATGAGGCGCGAAACGGTTATCAGCAATGGGCGCGGCGACATGGCGGAAACTCCAATCCTGGTAGGCGTCATCTGGGACAGTCGGAAGTAACATGCGTTCGTTCGATGTTATCAGCTTGCCGTGATACCCCTCGATGCCCGAACTGCCTGAAGTTGAAACTACTTGTCGCGGCATCGCGCCGCATGTCGAGGGCCGCACCGTCACCGCGGTGGCCGTACGCGAGGCACGCATGCGTCGCCCGGTCCCGCCCGAGTTGGCTGCCGATTTACCGGGGCAGACGATCGCATCGGTCACCCGCCGCGGGAAATACCTGTTGCTGAGCGCCCCGGCGGGCACCGTGCTGATTCACCTCGGCATGTCGGGCAGCCTGAGGGTGGTGCCGCCCGATGCGCCGTTGCGCAAGCACGACCATGTCGACATCGTGTTCGGCGCGCACGCGCTGCGCTATCACGACCCGCGACGATTCGGCGTGATCGACTGGTGGGTCGCGCCGATCAACACGCACCCACTGATTGCACCGCTTGGCATTGAGCCGCTCTCAAGCGCTTTCAATGGCCCCTGGCTGTATCGAGCTACGCGCGGGCGGCGCAGCGCGATCAAACTCTTCCTGATGGATGCCCATACGCTGGTCGGCGTCGGCAACATCTACGCATCCGAAAGCCTGTTTCGGGCTGGCATACGGCCCAGTACGCCGGCCGGGCGAATCTCCGCCGTGCGCTGCGAGCGACTGGTCGAGGCCGTCAAGGACACCCTGCGCGCGGCGATCCAGGCCGGCGGTTCGACGCTGCGTGATTTCGTTGGCAGCGACGGCGAGCCCGGCTATTTTCAACAGGAAGCCTTCGTCTACGGGCGCGCAGGCTTGCCCTGCCGACAATGCGGAACGCCGATCCGGCAGCAAGTGATGGGCCAGCGCAGCACCTTCTGGTGTCCGACGTGCCAGCACTGATTTAGCGAATTAGCGCGCACGCGAGCACCCGCGCAGCCAATTACCGTTCGTCGGCCGCGGCCCGCCCAGCCGGACTGAATTTCGTTATGCTTGAAGAATTCGTCAAAATCCAGGCGCTGATCGTTGGCGCGGGCCGCTGGCGGCTGATCTCCACCCCCGGGAGCGGGTATGAACCTGACTGACAGTTTCTCCGAGTGTTGCTGCGGCTCT
>JAJZLD010000130.1 GCA_021803785.1 Pseudomonadota bacterium
TCACACCGATCAGCGGCACAACGCAGATCGCGCGCCTGATTGCTTGGCTGGTGCGGCTCTCTGGCCGTCACGTCGGCCTCGCGTGCAAAGATGGCCTGTTCCTTGATCGCCGCCAGGTCGACCGCCGCAATGGCGTTAATTTCGAATCTGGGCTGCGCCTGCTGATGAACCGCAATGTGGACGCCGCAGTGTTTGAGCACAGCGGTGAATCGATCCTGCGTGAAGGCCTGCCCTACGATCGCTGCACGATCGGCATCGTCACCGATGTGTCCGGCTTCGAATCGCTCGGTGAGTTCTATATCGACGACGCGGACAAACTGTGCAACGTGCTGCGCACCCAGATCGACGTGATTCTGCCGGACGGCTTCGCAGTGCTGAACGCGGCCGACGCAAAAGTGGCAGAGCTCGCCCCGCTGTGCGATGGCGCGGTGATCTTCTACGGCCTGTCAGAAACACTGCCCGCTATCGTCGCGCATCGCGCCGCCGGCGGCCGCGCGGTGTTCGCGCGCGATGGCCGGGTCTTTCTCGCCACCGGCGCCGAAGAAGAACGCCTGGACGAACTCGCCATGCTGCCCGCTGCGGGCGTCGGCACGCTGCAAGCCGAGAACATCCTCGCTGCGGTCGGCGCTGCCTGGGCCCTTGAAATGTCGCCCGACCTGATCGGCGCCGGCATTGAAACCTTCGAAGCCGAGCAAACCGCCGCTCTGGCACGCACTCATTGAACGACGGTCGCCGAGACGACTGCGACAGATACAGGAAGATCGCTTGATGGAAGTTTCCCGCATCCGGGCCCTGCGCGGCCCGAACCTGTGGAGCCGCCACACTTCGATCGAGGCCATCGTTGCCTGCAGTGGGCCCGAGACCGAGATCGATACCATCCCCGGCTTCGAAGCGCGGCTGCGCGCGCGCTTCCCGGATCTTGGCCAACTGCAGCCGCGTGGCCACAGCACCTCAGTTGCGATGGCCCATGTGCTGGAAGCCGCCGCACTGAGCCTGCAAGCGCAGGCGGGCTGCCCGGTGACCTTCAGCCGCTGTCACCCCACGCTGGAGACCGGCGTCTATCAAGTGGTCGTCGAATATTCGGAAGAAGCGGTCGGCCGCCTCGCGCTGGAGCTCGCCGAAACACTGATCCAGTCCGCGGTGGATGACACACCGTTTGATCTTGCGAACGCGCTGGCACGCCTGCGCGAAGTCGACGAGGACGTGCGACTCGGCCCCTCCACCGGCGCCATCGTTCAAGCTGCGGTCGAACGCGGCATCCCGTTCCGCCGGCTGACCGAAGGCAGCCTGGTCCAGTTCGGCTGGGGTTCCAAGCAACGTCGCATCCAGGCTGCCGAGATGGATACGACGAGCGCAATCGCCGAATCGATCGCGCAGGACAAGGAGCTGACCAAGCGTCTGCTGCTTGCCGCCGGCGTGCCGGTGCCGGTCGGCCGCCCGGTCGCCGATCTCGAGGACGCCTGGGTTGCGGCACAGGAAATCGGTCTGCCAGTCGTCGTCAAACCGCAGGACGGCAATCAAGGCAAAGGCGTCACTGTCAACATCACCAGCCGTGAACAGTTGGAGATGGCCTACAAGGTGGCTTGCGAATTCCGCGACGACATCATGGTCGAGCGCTACCTGCCCGGCTACGACTACCGCCTGCTGGTGGTGGGCGACAAGCTGGTGGCTGCCGCACGGCGCGATCCGCCCTTCGTCATTGGCGACGGTGTGCATACGGTGCGCCAGTTGGTCGACCAGGTGAACGCCGACCCGCGCCGCAGTGACGGCCACGCCACTTCACTGACGAAGATCCGCTTTGACGAGATCGCAATTGCGCGTCTCGAAATGCAAGGCCTCACGGCGGAATCCGTGCCGCCCAAGGGCAAACGCGTGGTGCTGCGTAACAACGCGAACCTCTCCACCGGTGGCACCGCCACCGATGTGACCGATGATGTACATCCGGAAGTCGCCGCGCGCGCCGTAGCCGCGGCCCAGATGGTCGGCCTGGATATATGTGGTGTGGACGTGGTGTGCGACAGCGTACTCAAGCCGCTCGAAGAGCAAGGCGGCGGCGTGGTCGAAGTGAATGCCGCGCCGGGCCTGCGGATGCACCTGAGCCCGTCGTTCGGCAAGGGGCGTGCGGTCGGCGAAGCGATCATCTCCAGCATGTTCCCGAATGGCGAGGATGGCCGCATTCCGGTTGTCGCAGTCACTGGTACCAACGGCAAGACAACCACCGTGCGCCTGATCGCGCATCTATTGATGACCAGCGGCCAGAGGGTTGGCATGACCAACACCGACGGCATCTACATCCAGGGCCGGCGCATCGACAGCGGCGACTGCTCGGGCCCGAAGAGCGCGCGCAACGTACTGCTGAACCCAACGGTAGATGCTGCAGTATTCGAGACCGCCCGCGGTGGCGTGCTGCGCGAGGGTCTCGCGTTTGATCGCTGCAAAGTGGCGGTAGTGACGAACATTGGCCTTGGCGATCACCTTGGTTTGAACTTCATCACCACGGTGGACGAGCTCGCCGTACTCAAGCGCGTGATCGTACGAAACGTCGCACCAGACGGCACTGCTGTACTCAACGCCGCAGACCCGATCGTCGCCGCCATGGCGGACAGCTGCGGCGGCAAGGTCACGTTCTTCGCCGCCGACCGCCATCTGCCTGTGATGGCAACACACCGCGCACAGGGCAAACGCGTGGTGTACGTCGATGGCGACGCGATCGTCGCCGCCGAAGGCATGGTCAAGCATCGCGTGCCGCTGGCGGAAATCCCGATTACCCGCAATGGCACGATCGGCTTCCAGGTCGAGAACGTGATGGCCGCGGTGGCCGCTGGCTGGGCCGTCGGGCTCGAATGGGACGTAATCCGCAAGGGTCTCGCCACCTTCATGAACGACTCGGACAACGCGCCCGGCCGCTTCAACGTGTTTGAATACCGTGGCGCAACGCTGATCGCCGATTACGGCCACAATCCGGATGCGATGAACGCACTGGTGAGCGCCGTGGAGGCCATGCCGGGCAAACGCCGCAGCGTGGTCATCAGCGGCGCCGGCGACCGCCGCGACGAGGACATCCGCCAGCAGACCGAGATCCTCGGCAAGGCATTCGACGATGTGCTGCTGTATCAGGACGCCTGTCAGCGCGGACGCGCCGATGGCGAAGTGATCGCACTGCTGCGCGAAGGCCTGATCGGCGCCCCACGCACCACGTATGTCGAGGAAATCACCGGCGAATTCATCGCGATCGATAAAGCCCTCGCCCGCCTGCAGCCCGGCGATCTGTGTCTGATCCTAGTGGATCAGGTCGAGGAGGCGCTTGCCCACATCGCCAAGCGAATCGCCGAAGGCTGAAGCCTGTTAGCATTGGCCTATGCCCCGCTCCGGCGGGGCTTTTCGCTTCTGGAACGCAAATCCGACAATGCCCACGATTCGCCGCCTGCCCGAACTCCTGATTAACCAGATCGCCGCTGGCGAGGTCGTCGAACGTCCGGCGTCGGTGCTCAAGGAGTTGCTGGAAAACAGTCTGGACGCCGGCTCGCGCGCAATCGAAGTGCAGCTTCAACAAGGCGGCGTGAAGCAGATCCGCATTGCCGACGACGGCTGCGGCATCGACAAGGACGAACTCGGTATCGCGCTGGAACGCCATGCAACCAGCAAGATCGCCTCGCTCGACGATCTCGAACGTGTAGCCACGATGGGTTTTCGCGGTGAGGCGCTCGCGTCGATCGCATCCGTCGCGCGCGTCACCCTCACCAGCCGGGCGCAGGGCTCGCCGCACGCTTGGCGGATCCATGCGGGTGAAACATCACCCTCACCCGCGGCGCTGAACAGCGGTACGGTTGTCGAGGTGAACGACCTTTACTGGAACGTTCCAGCGCGCCGCAAGTTTCTTAAGAGTGAAGGCACCGAGTTCGGCCACTGTGACGACGCCTTTCGCCGCATCGCACTGGCTCGCCCAGATGTGGCGTTCCAGCTGCAGCACAACGGCCGCGTCTGCCTGCGGCTGGCAACGGGCGACATGCGCCGGCGTTGTGGCGACATACTCGGCGATGAGTTTCTCGAACACGCTCGCGTGATCGACGCTGAGGCCGCCGGCCTGCGGCTGTCCGGCTTCGCCGCCCTGCCCGCCTACGCACGCGCCAGCCGCGACGCGCAATACTTCTTCGTCAACGGCCGCTTTGTGCGCGACAAGCTGATCCAGCACGCGCTGCGCGAGGCCTACGCCGACATTCTGCACGGCAGCAAGCACCCGGCCTTTGCCCTGTTCCTCGAACTCGATCCGTCCGGCGTCGATGTCAACGTGCACCCGGCGAAAACCGAAGTGCGCTTCCGCGAAGCACGTGCGATCCATCAGTTCGTGTATCACGCCGTCAGCCGTGGGCTTGCCGCGACGATCGGCACTGTCGCCGCCACGGCGCCACGTATCGAGCCCCATGGGCAGCCAATGCCGCAGCCGGAGCAAATCCGGCTCGCCGTCGAGGAGCCGAGAACGCCGTACCACTTTGGCGGCGACTCGCCTGCTCGCAGCCCGTCGGCCAGCTCAATGGCGGATTTCTTCCGGCCGCCAGCACTCAACCCCCCCATGCCGCAGACCCTGCCGCTTGCTGCAGCCGACCCGGAAGGCGCGCCGCTCGGCTACGCCCTCGCGCAATTGCACGGGGTCTATGTGCTGGCGCAGAACGCACGCGGCCTGATCCTGGTGGACATGCATGCAGCTCACGAGCGGATCCTGTACGAAAAGCTCAAGAAGGTGCTCGACGGCGCCCCGAGCACTCAACAGCTGCTGATCCCGGCCGTCTTCGGTGCCAGCGCGAAGGAAATGGCGTGTGCCGAAGCGCAGCGCGAGACGCTCGACCGTATCGGCTTCGAGATCGCTGCCGCCGGCCCAGCGGAACTCGCCGTACGCAGCGTGCCAACCCTGCTCGCTCGGGCAGACATCGTCGCCCTGACGCGCGCACTGCTCAGTGAACTGGTGGACTACCCCGCGTCCGACGTCGTTTCCGCGCGCCGCAACGAACTTCTGGCCACCCTCGCGTGCCATGGTGCGGTACGAGCCCATCGCAGCCTGACGCTGCCCGAGATGAATGCGCTGCTGCGCGAGATGGAAGCCACGGAGCGCGCCGACCAGTGCAACCATGGGCGGCCGACCTGGGTGCAGCTCTCGATGAGCGACCTCGACAAGCTGTTCCTGCGCGGCCGCTGAGCTGACGCCTG
Source organism: Pseudomonadota bacterium (assembly GCA_021803785.1). Taxonomy (GTDB): domain Bacteria; phylum Pseudomonadota; class Gammaproteobacteria; order Burkholderiales; family Rhodocyclaceae; genus Niveibacterium. The sequence continues at coordinate 5,203 of JAJZLD010000130.1, forward strand.
TTGGCACCGAGGGACAAACCGTGGGCGCGGCCGCCAACTCACCTTCTCGACGAGCGAAGCCGAACGCATGCTGCGGCACGCTCGAACGGTCTAAACCGTCGCGGACGCGGTAAGCGTTGACGGTGCCTTGCTGCATGGAGCGGCCAAGCGCATGTTGGTGAGCGGCCTGCAGGCGTTACCGCGTAACCGGGCTGAGCAGCCGGGCATTCTTGCTGGGGGAATACAGTGCTCCCGGCAGCCTCAAACACGTTCGCCGCACCGCACGATGTTCGTTTGTCAATCGAATATAACCGTCCGTCGGAAATGCAACCAAGCTATTGCTGGCGCGCTATAACGCGAAGTGATCGAGTTTGAATCGGCTTGCTGCGGCGCAATACCGAAAGCATAACCGGCAGTCATTCATCAAAGCGCAACAGACGCACTGGCAGTATCGGCGCCTCCCCCGCGTCGCATGCAACGTAAACGGAGACACGCGCGATGGACTATGTCATTCTTGCCATGCAGATCAGTCGGGGCGCCGAAGCAGCGCGCGCAGCCGGCATCAGTGTTACGTCGAACCCGCACAACGAGCACCTCAACGTGGAATCACCCGATGGTCTGACGGTGCTCGCCGGCAACCTCGCCGCCGACATCCTGCGCGAAGCGCGCAAACTGTGGGGTGTTGCTGGTGTCGTCAGCTTCCAGACGGCGTTGCTTTACTGCACCGCGCTGTATCTCTCGCAGCGCCCGCCGGGCTGAGCGCGGGCTACAAAGCTCAATCGCTGCTGCCGAGCTGGCGCACGCGGAAGCCGCGACGCGCCAACAGTGCCGGGATCGCTTCGCGCCCGGCCAGATGACCAACCCCGATCACCACGAAGGCGGGCCGCCCCTCGCGCGCGAGTTTCGCGATGGCATCGGTCATCTCGCGATTCCGGCGATCGAAGAGTTCCTCGAACATCGCCCGGCTTGACGGATCGGCAGCCTGCGCCTTGCGCAGCGCCTCGGCAAGGCCGTTCGCATCGCCGCGCCGCCAGGCGCCGACCAACTCGTCGAGCGATGCACGCAATGAGCCGTCGTCCGCAGCCTTGAGGCTCGCGCGCAGCGACTCGATTTGTTCGCGCTCGGACCCGGCTGCGAGCGCCTGCATTTGCCGTTCAACGGTTTCCAGCTCGACCAGCGCCTTGCCTTCGTGCTGCGCACGGTTGATGAAATGCAGGTCGATGCCGTGAAGTGGTGACAAGCCGGCGCGACTCGCCGCTGCTACCGCTACAAACACGTTCGCCATCGCTGGCGAGAGCGCGTCGACCGATTCTTCGGGCATGCCCATCGCCGAGAGCTGTTTGACCAGCCGGCGCCAGTCCGCATTGCCAAGCTGTTCGCGCAAGCTCACGCCGCCGCCCGACACATCACCCAGCGCGCCCGCAATGTCCGCCCGCGTTGCATCCACCTCCACCACCAGCACCTCGGCGCGGCGGAACTTGGACTCGACCGCCGCGGGCAGCGGAAAGCAGTCCGCCCTGCACACATGCACCGAGCCGAACAACCACATTGGCGCCGATCCGCCGCTGACTTCCCACAGCAGCAAGGGGGCCGCCTGGGCCGCGCAGGCCAAGAAAATGCACAGCACGCCACTCAGTGCGCACAGAATTCCGCCGCGCCCCCTAGAATGGCGCACCCCGTCAGCCGCTTCGCGCAACGAGTTCATCCGTGTCTTCTCCGTCTATCCGTCCCGATGCTATCGTGCTGATCGGCCCCACCGCCAGCGGAAAAACCGCGTGCGCGCTGGATCTTGCACAGCAGATGCCGTGCGAGATCATCAGCGTCGATTCCGCGCTGGTGTTTCGTGAGATGGATATCGGCACCGCCAAGCCGACACCGGCGGAGCTGGCGACCTGCCCGCACCATCTGATCGACGTGATCGATCCGACCGATGCCTATTCCGCCGCCCAGTTTCGCGCAGACGCGATCCGCCTAATTGCGGAGATCCGCGCGCGTGGCCGTGTGCCGCTGCTCGCGGGCGGCACGATGCTTTACCTGAAGGCACTGCACGACGGCCTGTCGGACTTGCCTCAAGCCGATGCCGACATGCGCGCGGAGATCGAGGCAGAAGCGCGCATTCGTGGCTGGCCCGCCTTGCATGCGGATCTTGCGCTGATCGATCCGGCCGCGGCCGCACAGCTCAAACCGAATGACGCACAGCGCATTCAGCGCGCACTGGAGATCGTGCGCCTGACCGGTCGCTCGCTGGCTGAGAACTACGCGCAGCGGGAAGACGACACCGACACCCCGTCGCTCGCGATTCTCGCGTTGGAACCTTCGGATCGCAGCGTGTTGCATACGCGGATCGCACAGCGGTTCGAGCAAATGCTCGCGATGGGTCTGGTCGACGAAGTGGCGGGTCTTCGCCAGCGCTACCCTCTGAATGCCGAAATGCCCTCGATGCGCTGTGTCGGCTATCGACAAGCGTGGGCGCATCTCGATGGCGACTACGACCTGGCCGAACTGCGCGATCGCGGCATCTACGCCACGCGTCAGCTGGCAAAGCGCCAGATCACCTGGCAACGCAAGTTCGCCGCCACCTGGCCGGAAGTCACCCGCATCGACTGTCTGCGTACGGACCTCGTCAAAGCGGTGCGCGAAGCAACGCAACGCGCCCTCGCCGACTAACGTAGCTCGGCAGCGAATCGCGCGCTGCCATCAGACGGAAAACCATGACAACGCAGGGCTTTGGTTCGACCCCCGAAGGTGCGATCCAACGCCCGTATTCACCGCATTCGCTCAGCCCATCTCCATGCTGCGGCGCCCACAACACGGCGACAAGCAGACAAGTCGGCCCAGGAATCCTTTAGTCCTTGCGCCTGCCGCCGAGCAGTGCCACAACGGCACGCAAGGCGCGCTGGGCGCCGCCGACCGGCGCCGCTTCCCGCCTGGCAGGAGTCGCGCTGGCGCGTGGTGCGGCTTCTGCATGGCGCGGCGCCGCGTTGGCATGGCGTTGTTGCTGCGATGCAGCGCCCCGGCGCCCCTCGCCTTGCGGCCGAGCCGGGCGATCGGTGCGAGTCGTCGTGCCTTCGGCAGCACGTGCGCCGGGCGCTGCGCTGTGGTTACCCAGCTGTCCTTGGCCTGAGCGCTTGGGGGCCTGGGCCGTCGCAGCTGCTGGCTTGCCATGACGCGGGCTGGGTTGCGGCCCGCGCGCCGGATGCTGCTGCGGCGACGCATTGCCGCTACGCGCAGCCGCATTGCCGCCACGACCACCGCCAGCATTACGGCCACTGCGTGTATGCGCCGGCGCCGGGTGTGCCGGGCGTGCATGCCCAACGTGAGATTCGCCGCCGGCAGGTAGCGCCACCGGTACGAAATCCGCGTCGGTAACGCGATCGATCTTGCGACGCATCAGCCGCTCGATCGCGACGAGGTGCTTCATCTCCTCATCATCGACCAGCGAGATCGCGGCGCCTCTCGAACCTGCCCGCCCGGTGCGGCCGATGCGGTGGACATAGTCCTCCGGCACATTCGGCAGCTCGAAGTTCACCACCTGCGGCAGTTGGT
>JAJZLD010000131.1 GCA_021803785.1 Pseudomonadota bacterium
CCGATCTAAACCATTGCCGAGAATTAGCAAGCCGAGTGCCAGGTGGAGCAAGGGCTCGAACGCCATCGCGAAATGGCCCAGCATCATGATCAGGCCACCAATGACAGCCCCCTGGCGCAAGCCAAGGTACTTGTCCGCAAGGTAGCCGCCCAGCAGCGGCGTGAGGTAGACCAGGCCGGTATAGATGCCGTACAGCTCCAGCGCATCCTTGCGCTCGTAGCCCAGGGCATTGACCAGATAGAGCACCAGCAGTGCTCGCATGCCGTAGTAGGAGAAGCGCTCCCACATCTCAGTGAAGAAGATGACTTTGAGACCGGGCGGGTGGCGCTCGAACTCGTCAGCGGCGGGGACTGCCGGATGCACGATGGCGGACATGGGTTCTTTTCTGTAGTGGTTAGGGCCGGGTAGACCGAAAAGAAGACGGCGCTCCGGTGGGAGCGCCGCGATTGTCGCATTCTGCTGCGGGGGGCGCAGCCCCCCGATTCGCATGGAACCGCTCAGTGGCTGTGACAACCGCCGCTGCCATCGCACGCATGCCCCGCTTCGCCATCATGGCTGTGACAGTGTTCGCCGTCTTCATGATCGTGGTTCTTGCAGGCGTGCGAGCCACCGCAGGGCGAGGCGATCGGCGCCTGATCGATGTCGGCCATCGTCAGGCCGTTCTTCAGCATGGCGGCCAGCGCGGCATCCATGCTCGCAGCGTGGTGGCGGAACCATACCGGCAACTCTTCGGCCAAGCGGCGGCCAAGCCCGAAGTCCCCTTTATCCAGCTCGCTGCGCACCGCGCGCATCACGCCCAGCACACGATCATGCTCGTTGCGATGGCAGCCTGGGAAACCGATCGACTCGGCCCACGCGTTTTCCTGCTCGAAGTGCGCAACACAATGCTCGATCAGCGCGTCGAGTGTGGCCGCGAGCTCGGCATCGGTCGCCATGCACATCGCGTTGACCGCGGCGGCGAAGTCTTCGTGGGTGGCATCCATCTCGGCATGGCCGAGCACGAGTTCTGGCGTCAGTTCAAATGCGGCCATGGCGGCCTCCTGCAATACAAAGTTGGGCAGTGTATGCGAAGCGGCGCGTCAGCGAAGTGACCCGAGTCAACGCAAAAAGGGGGCGCATAGCGCCCCCGCAAGGCATCCGGGAGGAGACCCGGAGAGCCGACTACAAGCGAACTATTAGCGTTCGTTGGAGCCCGACATCACATCGACCCAGACCGCCAGCAGCAGGATGCAGCCCTTGACGATCATCTGCCAAAAAGTTTCCACGCCGAGCATCGACATGCCGTTGTCGAGGCTAGTCATGATCAGTGCGCCGATCATCGCGCCGGACACGGTGCCTGCACCGCCGCGCATCGACGTACCGCCGATGAAACAGGAGGCGATCGCGTCAAGCTCACCCATGTTACCGGCCGAAGGCGAACCCGAGGCCAGGCGTGCCGTGGTGGTCAGGCCGGCGAAGGCGCACATCAGACCCATGATGGCGAAGATCGACATCTTGACGAGCTGCACATTCACACCTGAAAGGCGGGTCGCTTCGAGGTTGGAGCCGATCGCATAGATGCGGCGACCAAACACGGTGCTGTTCGCCATGAAGCTGAACGCCCCGGCCACCACCAACAGAATCAGCACCGGCACCGGCACACCCTGGTAGGACTCCAGCGTATGCACGAAGCCGAAGATCAGCGCGCCGGTCACACCGAGCTTGATCGCGTCCTGCCACATCGGCGCGACGGTCAGGTTGTATTTTGCGCGGTTGGTACGGGTACGCAGGCTGATGACGACCAGCACCGCGAACAGCACGAGTGCGAGGATGTAGCCACTTTTGGCCGGCAGGTAGGCCTGACCGATCGCGATGAGCCCTTCGGATTCGACTGGCACCGTGGAACCCTGTGTCAGCCCGACCAGGATGCCGCGGAAGGCCAGCATGCCCGCGAGACCGACGATGAAGGACGGCACACGCAGGTAGGACACCCAGTAGCCGTTCAGCAGCCCGACCAGGACACCGGCAAAACACACGATCGCAATCGTGCCCGCAACCGGCACCTTATAGGTCGCATCCAGCACGGCCGCGAGACCGCCGAGCAAACCCAGCAGCGAGCCAACCGACAGATCGATTTCACCGGCGATGATCACGAACACCATGCCGGAAGCCAGCATGCCGGTGATCGCCATCTGCCGTAGTAGGTTGGAGAAGTTGCGTGATGTGAGGAAGGACGAACCGTCCTCTGTCATCGTCATGTAGCCGAAGAAGGACCAGATCACGACGATCGCGATCCCCAGCGCCAGGACTTTGTACTTCCCGAATAGTGTTTTGACGTTCTTGGCAACGGAACTCATTTGGTGTGCCTCTGTAGTTTTTTTAGTGGTCTTGCGAATCAGGCTGCGAGCGATTGGTCGGATTGCCCCAAGGCGGCAGACAGCACCTGTTCCTGCGTCAGGCCCTGATTGACGAAGTCGCCACGCAGCTTGCCTTCGCCCATCACCAGCACGCGGTCACTGATGCCCAGCACTTCCGGCAGCTCGGAGCTGATCATGATGATCGAGAGCCCCTGCTTGACCAGCTCGAACATGAGCTTGTAGATCTCGTACTTCGCACCAACGTCGACGCCGCGCGTGGGCTCATCGAGGATCAGCACCTTCGGGTTGGGCAGCAGCATCTTCGAGACCACCGCCTTTTGCTGGTTGCCGCCCGAGAGGCCGCGAATCTGCAGCAGTGGCGTCGCTGTCTTGATGCGCATCCGCGCAATCGACTGCTGAATCGTGTGCATCTCGGCCTCTGCGTCGATACGCCCCAGATGGGCGTAACTCGGCAGCGTCGAGATCGTGATGTTGTGACCCACGCCCATCAGCGGCACGATGCCGTGGCGCTTGCGGTCTTCCGGCACCATGCAGATGCCATGCTCGACAGCGTCCTTCGGCGAATTCACCTGCAACGGCTTGCCTTCGAGCGTCATCTCGAGCGAGTGATGGCCGGGGTAGCAGCCGAAGATCGCCATCACGAGCTCGGTACGCCCAGCGCCCACCAGCCCTGCAACGCCCAGGATTTCGCCCTTGCGCAACTGGAAGGAAACGTTGTCCACCCGCTTGCGCTTCGGATTGTTCACGTCGTAGCAGGTGACGTTCTTCGCTTCGAAGATCACCTCACCGATCGGGTGCTCTTCGCGCGGGAAAAGGTTCTTGATTTCACGGCCGACCATCATCGTGATGATCTCGTTGGTGTCCATTTCAGACATCGGCCGGGTGCCGACGTGGGTGCCGTCGCGGATCACGGAAATCGTGTCGCAGACCTCGGCAATCTCGTCGAGCTTGTGGCTGATCATCACGCAGGCCACGCCCTTCTTCTTCAGATCCTTGATGATGTCGAGCAGGATCTGCGTTTCGGCTTTGGTCAGCGATGAAGTCGGCTCATCGAGAATCAGCAGCTTGGCTTTCTTGTTGAGAGCCTTGGCGATCTCGATCAGTTGCTGGTGACCACCGCCGTAGTGCATCACCGGCAGCGCCACGTTGATGTCAGGCATCTTCAGTTCGCGCATCAGCTCTTCAGCGCGCTGATACATCGCCGCATAATTCATGCGGCCACCGGGCAGCGTGATCTCATTGCCCATGAAAATGTTCTCGGCGACCGAGAGCTGCGGCACGAGCATCAATTCCTGGTGGATGATGACGATACCGGCTTCTTCGGTTTCGCGGATGGTACGGGCCTTGAGCTCCCGGCCTTCCCAGAAGATCTGGCCTTCCCAAGTGCCGTACGGGTAGACCGCGGAGAGCACCTTCATCAGCGTAGACTTGCCTGCGCCATTTTCGCCACACAGGCCAACGCATTCGCCAGCGCGCACTTTAAGGTCGATTCCGTCGAGCGCCTTGACGCCGCTGAATTCCTTGACGATGCCTCGCATGTCCAGGAGGTATTCGGACATGGCTTTTCCTTCTCGTGAGTAAAGAAGGCAGGCGCGCCGGGAAGGGGAGGTGGCGCGCCCACCGGGGCCGGCGTCGCTTCCGCACCGGAGCAGAAGCGGGCCGGTGCTGCTGACTTACAGGCCGAGCTGCTTGGCGGTGTAGAAGTTGTCCTTCACCAGCGTGTCGATGTTGGCCTTGGTGATGATCGTCGGCGTCAGGAGCAGCGAGTCGATCTTCTTGGCCGAACCATTGTCAAGCGCGTTGTTGAAGGCCGGCTTCTCACCCTTGGCGAGCTGCACCGACAACTTGGCGGCTTCCGAAGCGATCAGCTTTAGCGGCTTGTAGACCGTACCGGTCTGTGTTCCGGCAATCACGCGCTTGCAAGCAGCCAGGTCGGCGTCCTGGCCAGACACGGCAACCTTGCCAGCGAGGTTCTGGGCAGCCAGCGCCTGGATTGCGCCACCGGCGGTACCGTCGTTCGAGGCGACGATCGCGTCGATCTTGTTCTTGTTCGCAGTCAGCGCGTTTTCGATGATCGACAGCGCTTCAGACGGGTTCCACTCCTTCACCCACTGCTGGCCGACGATCTTGATGTCGCCCTTGTCGATGTAGGGCTTGAGGACCTTCATCTGGCCTTCGCGCAGCAGCTTGGCGTTGTTGTCGGTCGGCGAACCGCCAAGCAAGAAGTACGAGCCCTTCGGCTTCTCTTTCACGACCATTTCGGCTTGCAGCTGACCAACGCGCTCGTTGTCGAACGAGATGTAGGCGTCGACATCGGCGTTCAAAATCAGGCGGTCATACGACACAACCTTGATGCCGGCCTTCTTGGCTTCCTTGATGACGTTCGTCAGCACCTTCGAGTTGAAGGGAACGATCACGATCACATCGACTTTTTGCGCGATCAGGTTTTCGATCTGCGAGATCTGGCGCTGCTCGTTCGCATCAGCCGACTGAACGCTGACGGTCGCACCCAAGGCCTTTGCCGCTTCGACGAAGTAGTCGCGGTCACGCGCCCAACGTTCGACGCGCAGGTCGTCGATGGAGAAACCGATCTTCGGGTTTGCCTTGTCGGCAAAGGCCGGAGCGGCCATCAGGGCGGTACCAACGGCAAAAGCGGTCAACAGGGCACGACGCATCGGGCTGGTTTTCATTGAAGTCTCCTTTGTAGTGGCGCTTGCGGGCTATTGCCCGCCATCTCTTCTGGCCCGTCCGCGACGCGGGCGGGGGTGAAGGCTCGGGATGCTGCCGGGACAACCAATCTAGGGTTATCCCTGATTGGGGTGAACCCTAATCCAGAATGTGAGATTTGCCAATGGGGTCATCAAAATATTTTTTGATCCACCCCTGGGCCGAGCAATCAACATCAAGCAGAAGGCCCGAGATATCAGACCAAAGGAGGAAAAACGGCCAGCGGCGGCGTTCGGCGCGCGACTTGAGGGCGGCGTTCATGGCCTCGAATCCGGGCCGGACTTCGCGCTCAAGGCGCGCTCGGAAGAACGGAACCAGCACGCCGGTGAAGCATTCGCTGTGCACAAGGCGGGTGGTGCCGTCAGAACGGGGCAAGAGCTTGAAACGGTGTTCGCCTTTGAGCAGCCCGATCATCAGCAGACGGCCTTGCCAACGCAGTTCGCGCGGCGCCTCGGAGCTCAGCACGCGCGGCCAGAAGTTGCGCCGCTGCGCTTTCGGACCATAGAAGACGCTGATGTGGAGCGAGCGTCCGGCGATCGGATCGCCACGCACTTCGCGGATGAAGGGGTTCCACTCCGGGTAGGAGGCAAAGTCGGTCAGGATCGTCCAGACCTGGTTCGGCGGCGCCTGGATATCCACCGTAGTACGCAGCTCATGCATTGGGGCAACCCTCGAGCCGGCTTGTGGCGGGCCCAGTCATTTTGAATTTTCCGGCAGTCTAGCAGCGGCCCCGAACGCCGGGCAGCACCAATTCGGGCAAAGTGCTCAACCCAATGCGGTTGGCACCAGAAAACCGCCGCTGCCGCGTGCCTCCCCCGCGTGCACCAGCGCATCGGCCAGCCACGCCGCGAGCGCATCGGGCGCTTGTTGCAGGTAGCGCTGATTCGCTTCGCGGTAGAGGGGCACACTCGCAAGGTAGGCGGGCAGCTTATCGAGCGCCAGTTGGCCGCGTTCGAGCGGGGTGAAGCTCAAGCAGCGGCGCGGGGCGTTGCGCGCAATCCGGCTGCCGTCCTGCTCGAAAGTCAGGTCGACCTCAACGAACACGGGGTCATGAGCCGGTATCACGCAATTGATCGGCACACGCGCGACGTTCGGCAACCCTGCGCAGGATCAGGTGTTTGTCGGCGTCACTCGCCTGCGACCAGCCGGCAATCTCGTCCAGCGTGCGCTGACAGCCCTCGCAGCATCCGCTGCGCGGGTCGATCCGGCACACCCCGGTACAGGGCGAAGCGGGTGGCGGGAGCGACATATCAGGCAAACACCCAGGGCATTGCGTGACTCAACACGATATCGACGAGTCGGCGATCGCGCTCCAAACGGGTCGACGCCATCTCCAGCAGCCGCTCATAGGCGCGCGCCTGCAAAGCCAGATCGCCGGCCTCGATCGCCATTTCGATCAGCAGCTCGTGTGCCTTGCGCAGCCAGTCCTCGCGCATCGCGTCCGGCGTCGCGACAACCCGCTTGAGCAGCTCGAGTGCCGTCGCGTTCTGCCCGCGCAGCCTTGCCACGCGGGCGCGGTGGAACAGCTCGGCGACTTCCGAATATTCGCTGCGATGGCTTTCAAACGGGTCGGTCGCGCGACGGATCATGAACTCAGCTTCATCCGCATCGCCCCGTGCGAGCAGCACGTCAATCAGCGTGTCCGACACGCGAGCCTTGATGTAGCGCGGCAGGCGCGCATCGCCCAGGTAAGGGCGCAACACGTCGTAGGCTTCGTCGATGCGCCCCAGTTCGATCAGACTGCAGCCCAGGTTGTTCGCCGCGCCGACCTCGCGTTGCAGATCGCCACAGGCACGCCAGCCATCGACCACTTGGCGGCCGGTGAGCACCGCCGCCGCATGGCTGCCGGATATCGCAAGCAGAAACTGAAGGTCAGCACGTGCAGCGAGGACCTCGTTTTCGCTGCCATTCGCCTCGTAGAAGGCCAAGGCGCCACGCAGCGCCCGCTCAGCCGGCCCTGACGCACCAAGCAGCGCGAGCACCAGACCGATGGATTGGCGCGCGGCGGCACGCAAGGCGTCGTCGCCAACCTGATCGGCAAGGCTGCAGGCACGTGCCGCGCACTCGAGCGCCGGTTCTCCTTCGTTCAGGATCGCCGCGTAGCGGGCCTCCAGCACGAGCAGACGCGCTTCGGGCAGCGCGAGATCCGCCTCGCGGCAGCGCAGCGCGCCCTCGGCACACAGGTTGCGGGCGCCACCGACATCGCCTTCCTGATAGCGGGCAATCGCGGCTTCGCGAAAACACGCGGCGGCCTCTGGCGTGAAATCCTCGTTATCCATGCTTGCAGCCTAGCACTGCCGCTGCACCGTGTTTGCAAGACCTTGTCGCCGCGCCATCATCGCGCGCGCTACACGGCTCGCCGGTGCACGACCCAGCGCCTCGGAAATGAAGGCCGCGGCATCAACCAGCGCGTCCAATGACACGCCGGTCTGAATGCCGAGGCCGTCGAGCATGTAGACAAGGTCCTCGGTCGCGGCGTTCCCGGTCGCGCCGGGCGAGTACGGGCAACCGCCGAGTCCGGCGACCGAGCTGTCGAAGGTGGCAACGCCGAATTCCAGCGCCGTCAGCACATTCGGCAAGGCCTGGCCCCAGGTATCGTGAAAGTGCCCTGCCAGCCGCTCAGCAGGCAGGAGGGCACAGAGCTGTTCGAATAACCGGGCGGTGGAGCCCGGCGTACCGCGTCCGATCGTGTCGCCCAGGCTCACTTCGTAGCAACCGATGGCGAGCAGGCGTTCGCTCACCGCCAGTACCGCCGCAGGGGCGATCTCGCCCTCGAACGGGCACCCCAGCACGCAAGACACGTAACCCCGGACGGCCACCCCCGCATCACGCGCGGCGGCCATGATCGGTGCAAACCGCTCGAAACTCTCATCCACCGAACAGTTCGTGTTCTTGCGGCAGAAGGTCTCGGATGCCGCGGTGAAGATCGCCACCTCTTTCGCCCCCGCAGCCACTGCGGCCTCAAACCCCTTGAGATTTGGTGCCAGCACCGGGTAGCGGATACCGGCCCGCTGCGGCAGACCGGCCATCACCTCGGCCGAATCGGCCATCTGCGGTACCCACTTGGGTGACACGAAGGCGGTCGCCTCGATCACCGACAAGCCCGCATCCGCGAGCTTCGTGATCAGCGCGAGCTTGGTCGCGGTGGGCACCGCCTGCTTCTCGTTCTGTAGCCCGTCGCGCGGGCCGACTTCGACGATCCGCACGCTATCGGGAAAAACACGTGACGCCATCATTCTCTCCAACTGATCCAGAGGTGTGCGATCGCGATCAAATCAACCCCTGCATCTCTAGCGGCCCCCACCAGTACATAGCGGCACGCCGGCGCATCGCAGGCTGCGAATCCGGCCTCCCATTCCGCCGCACTGTAGCCCGCGCGGCGACCAGGTCGATATGCGTCTTCATGTGCGACGCCAGTCGAACACCAGCGTCTCGTGCAGCAGGGGCTGGATGAACGCCACAAAGGCTTTGTGCGCCGGATGCTCAAGGTAGGCGTCGCGCGCGGCTACGGCACCACCGAAGT
>JAJZLD010000132.1 GCA_021803785.1 Pseudomonadota bacterium
AGGCACAGCAGGGCCGCACCGCACGCGGCAGCAACGACCAGCAGTACGTTGTTGCACAAGAGCAGGGTTTCGCGCGACAGCAGCGCGAAGCGGCCGCCGAGGCCACTCTTCGGCGCACGCACGGCAAAGAGCGTGAGCGAAGCACCGATCACCAGTGCCAGCAGGATCAGGATCATGATGCCGCGGCGCGGGTCGGTCGCGAAGGCATGTACGGAAGTCAGCACGCCGGAACGGACCAGGAAGGTGCCGAGCAGCGACAGCGAGAATGCGCTGATCGCCAACAAAACTGTCCAGTTGCGGAAGCTGCCGCGTTTTTCGGTGACAGCCAGCGAATGGATCAGCGCGGTGCCGACCAGCCAGGGCATGAAGGACGCGTTTTCGACCGGGTCCCAGAACCACCAGCCTCCCCAGCCCAGTTCGTAGTAAGCCCAGTACGAACCGAGCGCAATGCCGAGCGTCAGCGAGACCCAGGCAGCCAGCGTCCAGGGGCGTGACCAGCGCGCCCATGCGGCATCCAGGCGGCCGGCGAGCAATGCAGCAAGGGCGAAGGCGAAGGCCACGGAGAAGCCGACGTAGCCCATGTAGAGCATCGGCGGGTGCACGACAAGGCCCGGATCCTGCAGCAGTGGATTGAGGTCGCGTCCGTCCGGTGCGGCCGGAATCAGGCGATCGAACGGGTTCGAGGTGACCAGCACGAAGACCAGGAACCCGGCGGCGACGAGCCCCAGCACGCCGATCACGCGCGCCACCATGTCATCGGGCAGGCTGCGCGAAAACAGTGACACGGCGAGCGTCCAACCCGACAGCATCAGCAGCCAGAGCAGGAAGGAGCCCTCGTGGCCGCCCCACACCGCGGCGAACTTGTAGATCGACGGCAGTTGGGAGTTCGAGTGTTCGGCGACGTAGCGCACCGAGAAGTCGTCATTGACGAAGGCGATCGCGAGGCACACGAAGCTGGTCGCGAGCATCAGGAACAGCGCCTGCGACAGCGGCCGCGCCAGGGCGACCCAGGTGCGGTCGCCGCGATGAGCGCCGATAAGAGGAAGCGATCCCTGCAGGATTGCAATCAGAAGCGCCAGGATCAGCGCGAAGTGTCCGAGTTCGGGGGTCATTGTTTGAGCGTGACTCCGGCTTTGTGGGCTTGTTCCACTGCGTGCTTGGCTTCCGGCGGCATGTAGTTTTCGTCGTGCTTTGCGAGCACTTCCGTGGCGGTGAATTCGCCGCTCGGCGTGAGTTTGCCCTGCGCGACAACGCCTTTCCCTTCGCGGAAAAGATCCGGCAGGATGCCGGTGTAGGCCACCGGAATCTCCTTCGAGGTATCGGTGACGACGAAACGTGCGGTCAATCCATCGCGCTTGAGGCTGCCCGGCTTCACCAGGCCGCCGACGCGGAAGGTGGCGCCCTGCGGAGCCTTGCCCTCGGCCACCTCGCTTGGGGTGACGAAGAGTGCGATGTTGCTGTTGAGCGCGTTGAGGATCAGCCCGGTGGCGACGCCGAGCGAGGCGAGCGCACCCAGAATGATCGCAAGGCGTTTGTAGCGGGCTTTCATGCAGTGTTTCCTTCAGCTTCAATGGCATTGGCCCGGCGTTCGCGGCGCAGGCTCTGCAGGATGGCTTTGCGGCGCTGACGCAGCAGCCAGAGTTCGCCGACCAACCCTAGGACGCAGGCGATGACGCTGCCCCAGACGTACAGCGCATAGCCGCCCATGGCGAAAAACTCGGCAGGTGAATTCCAGTTCATGCGTTCAGCTCCGGCAGTCGGACAACCCAGTCGGTGTGTCGTTCCCTCTCAAGAATGATGGCGCGCGCGCGGGTCAGCGCGACAGCGATCGAATACATCCACGCCGCCAGTGCGACCAGCAGCATGCCCAAAAGCATGGTGTGGGCCATTGACGGGGATCGGGTTAGCGAAATCGACGAACCCTGGTGCAGGGTGTTCCACCATTGCACCGAGAAATAAATGACCGGAATGTTGACTACACCCACCAGCGCCAGTACCGCACAGGCGCGGTCCGCACGGCGCGGGTCGTCGATTGCGGCGCGCAATGCGATGTAGCCAAGGTACAGGAAGAACAGCAGGAGTTCCGATGTCAGCCGCGCATCCCAGATCCACCACGTACCCCACATCGGCTTGCCCCACAGCGAGCCGGTGATCAGCGACAGCGCAGTGAAGATCGCGCCGGTCGGGGCCAGCGCCGTGGCCATGATGCCGGACAGCCGGGTGTTCAACGACAGCCCGACCGCCGACCAGAAGGCCATCACCATGTAGATGAACATCGACATCCACGAGGCCGGCACATGCAGGAAGATGATGCGGTAGCCCTCGCCCTGCTGCGCGTCGGTCGGTGCGACGAAGAAGCCCACCCACAGCCCGGCAACGCCGAACAGCACGGCGAGCGCAGCGAACCACGGAATCAGCTTGCCCGCCAGCGGGTAGAAGGTGGCGGGGCTGGAATAACGGAACCAGTTGATAAGGCGAGAGCTCATTCGAGTGCAATCCTGATGGCCGCGGTGACGGCAAGCGGCGCGAAGAATACCGAGAGAGCGAGCATTGCTGCCAGCAAAGAAAGGTGCCCGCCGGCCTGCAGGCCGGCAATCTGCGCTTCAACGGCGCCGGCACCGAAGATCAGCGCCGGCACATAGAGCGGTAGCACGATCAGCGACAGCAGCGCGCCGCCGCCGCGCAGGCCCAGCGTCAGCGCTGCGCCGATCGCGCCGATCATCGACAACAAGGGCGTACCAATCAGCAGGCCAAGTGTCAGCAAGCCCAGCGCGTCGACCGGCAGATCGAACTGCAACCCCAGCATCGGTGCGAGCAACACAAGCGGCAGGCCCGACACCAGCCAGTGCGCAAGGATCTTGCCTGCCACCAGCCAACCGAGCGGGGTCGGCGATACCGCCATCTGTTCGAGCGTGCCGTCGGCGAAGTCGTCGGCGAACAGGCGGTTGAGCCCGAGCAGCGTCGAGAGCAGCGCCGCAACCCACAGCACGCCGGGGCCGATCTTGCGCAGCAGGTTCGGGTCGGGCCCGATGCCGAGCGGGAAGAGGCTCACGACGATGACGAAGAAGAACAGCGCGGTCAGCGCTTCGCTCTTGCGCCGCAGCGCCAACAGCAGATCGCGACGGATGACAGCGAGCAGCGCGTTCATGCCACGCCCTCCAGCATCAGCTCGCGCCCGCCGGGCAGCGGAATCGCCTGGTGACTGGTGAGGATCGCGATGCCGCCGCGCCCGACGTGGTCGGCCAGCACTTCGCCGAGCAGATCCACTGCACGGGTGTCGAGCGCGGCAAGCGGCTCGTCAAGAATCCACAGGCTCGCCTTGCGCGTCAGCAGGCGGCTGAGCAGCACACGCCGGCGCTGGCCCTGGGAGAGAAACTTTACCGGCAGTTCCTCACGGCCCTTCAGGCCAAAACGGCGCAGGGCGACCAGCGCGGTCGCCTCATCCAGCGCAAGGCCGTCCAGCGCGGCGGCGAGGCACAGGTTCTCAAGCGGCGTCAGGTCTTCCTTCAAGGCAGCGTGGTGACCAAGGAACAGCAAGGCCTCGCGATAGGCGTCGCCGGCTTCGCGTATGTCCTCATCGTTCCAGCGCACGCTGCCGGCCGCCGGGTGGGCCAAGCCGGCGAGCTGCCGCAGCATGCTCGTCTTGCCTGCGCCATTGCTGCCGCGCAGATACATCCACTCGCCCGCGGTGAGCGTGAAGTGGATGTGCTCGAACAAGGTCCGGTGGCCCCGTACGCACGCCAGATCGTGTGCTGACAGGCTGTTTTCGGGCTGCGTCACTCACTGAACTCCGTGTTGCGACTGCGGATTGGCATGGAGGGGGCGCTGAACGGCTTAACTAGGGGGGTGTTGCAGTTGCGAAAAGTCGTGGGTGCCAACAAAGCAGATTCCAGATGGTTGGGCGCCCGACGGCCGGGTTGGTCCGCGGCCCGGGCTGCGCCTCGGCACTGCTCGGGTGGTTGATGCCAACGAAGGCGATTTTGCGGACAGGGGCGCCACTCAGGCCGATCCGTGTCCTGATTTCACCACAAAGCGGCGGTTTTTCCTTGTGCGATCTGCAAGCGCCGGGTTTTACCAATCTCGCATGCGGGCGACGGCACGTCGAGTGGGGTTCATTGGTTTCGGTTACAGTAGAGCACCGATTTCCCCCTTTCTCCACCAGCAGGCCGCCGTGATCGGCGGTATGCGTGCGAGCGCGCACGCCGAACCCGATCGCCTTTTCGCAGCACGCGATCATGGCCAGGCAGGCCCTTGCCATGCGGTGAGAGCCCGTGCGCTGGCGCAGGCACGCTGCGGCGGCAACGGCGGCGGTCAGAACTAGGCAACTCCCGGCGTGGCGGCGTGTCGGGGCGGTCGTCATGTCGGCTTCCTGCTCTTTTCAGTCGCGGCTGGCGCTTGGGCGAGGCTGATAAGGTAACGCCAGGGCGGTGTGCGCGGCAGCGTTACACCCATGGCGGGAATGTGCAGTGAAGGATTGATTCGCCGGCACAGGTAAAATCGCGGGATGACTTCAGCCGCACCCGCCCCGCACCAGCCCGCCTTTGTTCACCTGCGCATGCATACCGAGTTCTCGATCCAGGACGGTATCGTGCGGATCGACGACGCTATCAAGGCCGCCGCGGCCGATGGCATGCCGGCCCTGGGCATTTCCGACCTAGCCAACCTCTTCGGCATGGTCAAGCACTACAAGGGCTGTCGCAGCGCCGGCATCAAGCCGCTGGCGGCGGTGGATGCGTGGATTACCAACGACTCGGATCGTGAAAAGCCCTTCCGCGTAATGCTGATCTGCAAACACCGCGGCGGCTACGGCCAGTTGTGCGAACTGGTGACCAAGGCTTATCTCGAAAACCAGCACCGCGGCCGCGCCGAGATGCGCAAGGAGTGGTTCGAGAACGGCGCCGCATCAGGCCTGATTTGCCTCTCTGGGGCAATGCTCGGTGATGTGGGGGCTGCGATTGCCGCGGGCAACATCGAGTCGGCCCGCCGCCTGCTGGGCGATTGGTCGCGGCTGTTTCCCGACAGTTTCTATGTTGAGGTGCAACGCGCCGGCCATCCGGGCACCGAGAGCTACATCCGGCAGGTGGTGGCGTTGGCCGCAGAGCTGGACTTGCCGGTGGTTGCAACCCACCCGATCCAGTTCCTCAAGCGGGAGGACTTCAAGGCGCACGAGGCGCGCGTGTGCATCGCGCAAGGCTATGTGCTGGCCGATACCCGCCGGCCTAAGAACTTCACCGAGGAACAGTATTTCAAGACACAGGCCGAGATGGTCGAGCTGTTCGCGGACATGCCCGAGGCGCTTGAAAACTCGGTCGAGATTGCGCGCCGCTGTTCCCTGACGATCACGCTAGGCAAGAACTTCCTGCCGCAATTCCCCACGCCCGAGGGGATGACGCTCGACGACTTCCTCGTCGCGGAAGCGAAGAAGGGCCTCGAAGACCGTCTGCGCCAGCTATACCCGAACGAAGAAGATCGAGAACGCGAGCGCCCGCGCTACGAGGCGCGGCTGAAGTTCGAGACCGACACCATCATCCAGATGGGATTTTCCGGTTACTTCCTCATCGTTGCGGACTTCATCCAGTGGGGCAAGAACAACGGCGTGCCTGTGGGGCCAGGGCGGGGTTCCGGTGCTGGCTCGCTGGTTGCATATTCGCTGAAGATCACCGACATCGACCCGACCGCCTACGCGCTGCTGTTCGAACGTTTCCTCAACCCCGAGCGGGTGTCGATGCCCGACTTCGACATCGACTTCTGCCAGGACAACCGCTACCGTGTGATCGAGTATGTGCGCGAGCGCTACGGCAAGGATGCCGTAAGCCAGATCGCCACCTTCGGTACCATGGCCTCGAAGGCGGTGGTGCGCGACGTTGGACGCGTGCTTGATCTGCCGTATGGCTTGTGCGACCGGCTGTCGAAGGCGATCCCGGTGGTACAGAACAAACCGGTGTCGCTCGAAGAGGCGCTGGAGCAGGAACCCTCGATCCGCGAGATGATGGACGACCCGGCCGACGGCGAATCCATCCGCGAGCTGTGGGAACTTGCACTGCCGCTCGAAGGCATGACGCGCGGCGTGGGCATGCACGCCGGGGGCGTGCTGATTGCGCCTGGCAAGCTGACCGACTTCTGCCCGCTCTACCTCGCCGACGGTGAAGACGCCACGCCGGTGTCGCAGTACGACAAGGACGACGTCGAGCAGGTCGGCCTGGTGAAGTTCGACTTCCTCGGCCTGCGAAACCTCACCATCATCAAGCTTGCGCTCGAATATATCGAGCGCTTGACGGGCGAGAAGATCGACCTGATGTCGCTGGGTTTCAACGACCCGGCGGCCTACCAGATCCTGAAAGACGCGAACACCACCGCGATCTTTCAGGTGGAATCGGACGGTATGAAGAAGCTTCTGAAGAAGCTCGGGCCGGACCGTTTCGAAGACATCATCGCTGTGCTCGCGCTCTATCGCCCGGGCCCGCTGGGCTCCGGCATGGTGGACGACTTCATCCTGCGGAAAAAAGGCCAGCAGGCGATCGACTATTACCACCCGGACCTTGAAGGCTGTCTGTCGCCGACCTACGGCGTGATCGTGTATCAGGAACAGGTGATGCAGATCTCGCAGATCATCGGGGGATACACCCTCGGTGGTGCGGACATGCTGCGCCGGGCGATGGGCAAGAAGAAGCCTGAGGAAATGGCCAAGCACCGCGAGACCATCGCGGAGGGCGCGAAGAAACAGGGCTACGACCCGGAATTGGCCGAGCGGTTGTTCGACCTGATGACCAAATTCGCGGAATACGGCTTCAACAAGTCGCACACCGCCGCGTATGCAGTCGTCACCTATCACACCGCGTGGCTCAAGGCCCACCACTGCGCGGCCTTCATGGCCGCCACCATGTCGGCGGATATGGACAACACCGACACGGTGAAGATCTTCTTCGAAGACGCGGTGGCCAATGGCATCAAGGTGCTGCCGCCTGACGTGAACGCCTCGAACTACCGCTTCGAGCCGACCGACGCGAAGACGATCCGCTACGGTTTGGGGGGCGTGAAGGGCGTCGGCGAGCCGGCAGTGAACGCGATCCTTGCGGCGCGCAAAGAGGGCGGCCCGTTCAAGGATCTGTTCGACTTCTGCAAGCGGGTGGACCGCCGTGCAGTGAATCGTCGTGTGGTCGAAGCGCTGATCCGTGCCGGCGCTTTCGATACTCTGGATACCCACCGTGCGCGCCTGATCGCGTCGGTTGGCATCGCCATGGATGCGGCCGAGCAGGCCGCTGCGAACGCGGCCCAGGTGGGGCTGTTCGACGCGCCGGAGCATGCCGAATCGCTGGCGATCCAGTATGTCGAGGCGCGCCCCTGGAAGGAGCGCGAACAGTTGATGGAGGAGAAAACCGCGATCGGTTTCTTCCTCTCTGGCCACCCCTACAATGCCTTCAAGGCCGAAGTCGCGCGCTTCATCCGCAAACCCCTGGCGCGGCTGGAGCCGCAGAAGGAGCCTCAGGTCTTTGCTGGCGTGGTCTCAGGCCAGCGCATCAAGATCGGCAACCGCGGCAAGATGTGCTTCGTGCAACTCGATGACGGCACCGCGCAGCTTGAAGTGTCGGTGTTTGCCGAGGTGCTGGAGGCCAACAAGGATCGCATCGTGCAGGACGAAGTGCTGATCGTCGAAGCCAAGGTCAGCCACGATGATTTCACCGGCGGCCTGCGCATCATCGCCGACAAGCTGATGACGCTAGGGGAGGCGCGCGCGCGTTTTGCCCGCACGCTCAAGTTGTCGATCAACGACGAGGTGGTGGCGAGCGGCGGCCCGCGCGCTGCCGTAGAGCGGCTCGAAACGTTGCTGGCCCAGTACCGCGCGCAGGGAGAGGGCGTGACCGGTTGCCCGATCCGCCTGCGCTACCGCAACACGGCGGCGGAGGCCGATCTGCCCTTTGGCCAGAGTTGGCGGGTGCGGCTCGAGGAGCCACTGCTCGAAAACCTGCGCGACTGGCTGAGCCCGGAAGCGGTCGAGATCATCTACAACTAGACGTACCAATTCGACCGCCTCGGCCGCCGCGGCGGCGCGCCTCGCAGGCATGGACTCGCTCATCGGCGTCGGCCGCCAGTGTGATGTCGTCGTGACCGCGTCAAGCATGACGGCCAGCGAACCGGCTGGCCCCCGACCTCAAGGGTTCGCTGCGCCGCGCTACGTACGCCCTTGACCCCGGCTGCCAGCGCAAACATCGCCTACGCCACCCACTCGGAATTTTAGGAGAGGTGTAATATCGATTGCCGCCATCGGTCGAAGGGAGAAAGGCAATGAAACCGAAAACGACACCAACCGGCGTGGAACGACAGCTTGGCGACGAGGATTTCATCGTCACCAAGACCGATGCCAAGGGCCGGATTCTCTACGCAAACCGGATTTTCATGGCAATAGCCGGGTATGACGAATCCGAACTGCTGGGCGTGCAGCATAACATCGTGCGCCATCCGCAGATGCCGCGCAGCGTCTTCAAACTCTTGTGGGACACCATTGCCAGCGGCCAGGAGTTCATTGGCTATCTCAATAACCTGGCCAAGGACGGCAGCCAAAAAGAGATTAAG
>JAJZLD010000133.1 GCA_021803785.1 Pseudomonadota bacterium
GATCAGTTCGGGTCGAAAATGATGTCTTCGGGCGGGAAGCCGATGCCGGTCAGCAGCTTGTAGGCCCGTTCACAGATCTCGATCTTGCGCTGGTAGGTGTCGGCCTGGCCCTTCTCGTCGAAGGCCATCACCACGGCGGCGGCGCCGTAGCGCATCACCAGCCGCGCCTGTTCGAGGAACTTGGCTTCGCCTTCCTTCAGCGAGATCGAGTTGACGATGCCCTTGCCTTGCAGGCATTTGAGCCCCGTCTCGATCACTTCCCACTTCGAAGAATCGATCATCACCGGTACGCGGGCGATATCCGGCTCCGAGGCGATCAGCTTCAGGAAGCGTTCCATCGCCGCCTGCGAGTCGAGCATCGCCTCGTCCATGTTGATGTCGATGATTTGCGCGCCGTTCTCCACCTGCTGGCGGGCCACCGCCAGCGCGTCGTCGAAGCGGCCTTCAAGGATCATCTTCGCGAACACGCGCGAACCGGTGACATTGGTACGCTCGCCGACGTTCACGAACAGCGAGTCGTCGGAGATCGCCAGCGGCTCCAGGCCCGAGAGGTGCATCACATGCGACTTCTTCGGCCGGTAAGCCGGCTTCACGCTCGCCACCGCTTCGCCGATCGCCTTGATGTGATCCGGCGTCGTGCCGCAGCAGCCTCCGACGATGTTCACGAAACCGCTCTGCGCCCATTCGCCGACCTGGCGGGCCATGTTCTCCGGCGTGTCGTCGTACTCGCCGAAGGCGTTGGGCAGGCCCGCGTTGGGGTGCGCCGAGCGCCAGGTCTCGGACACGCGCGCCATCTCTTCGACGTATTGGCGCAATTCCTTCGCACCCAGCGCGCAGTTCAGACCAATCGTCAGCGGGTTGGTGTGCGCAAGGGAATCCCAGAAGGCCTCCGTCGTCTGGCCCGAGAGCGTGCGGCCCGAGGCGTCGGTGATGGTGCCGGAGATCATCACTGGCCAGCGGCGGCCGGCTTCGTCGAACAAGCGTTCGATCGCGAACAGCGCGGCCTTGGCGTTGAGCGTGTCGAAGATAGTCTCGACCATCAGGATGTCCGCGCCGCCTTCGACCAGGCCCTTGGCCGACTCGATGTAGTCGGCGACCAGCGCATCGAAGGTGATGTTGCGAAAGCCGGGGTCGTTCACGTCCGGCGACAGTGAGGCGGTGCGCGAGGTCGGGCCAAGCACGCCGGCGACGAAACGCGGGCGTCCGGTCTTCGCGGCGAACTCGTCGCACACTTCGCGTGCCAGCCGCGCACCGGCGACGTTGAGTTCGTAGGCCAGATCCTGCATGCCGTACTCGCCCTGCGACACGCGGGTGGCGTTGAAGGTGTTGGTCTCGATGATGTCGGCGCCGGCATCCAGATACGCCGCGTGGATACCGCGGATGATCTCGGGCTTGCTCAGCAGCAGCAGGTCGTTGTTGCCCTTCACGTCGCTCGCCCAATCGGCGAAGCGCGTGCCGCGGTAGTCGGCCTCCTGCAGCTTGTGCTTCTGCACCATCGTGCCCATCGCGCCGTCGAGCAGCAGGATGCGGGTTTCGAGCAGGTCGCGGAGTTCTTCGGTACGGTCGGCTTGCATCATCGTTCTCGTCTGTCGTGTCGCATCGCCGGTGTGCGGCGGCAATGCCAAAATCTTGGGGGGCAGAAGGCGCGTCAGCGGCTCTGCATCAAGGTGTACATCATCAAGCTGGCGATGGCGTCAGCGTCCGGGTTGTCCTGCTGGCCGAGGGCGCTGACGACGCACAGTCGATCGGCCGGCGACTTGTTCTGCGAGCGCTTGAACTTGGCCTCGCCGAGCGGATCGGGGTCGAAGTTATCGACCAAGTGGTCGGGAACGTAGAGCGTCATCGCGGCCCTGAAAACAGAAAACCCGTTCGGCCTCGGCGGCGGAACGGGTTCTTGTGAAACGCGTCTCGCTTTAGCTGATTTCGGCCCGGTCGGGGTCGGCGCCCAGCAAGCTGAGGTCAAAGCGGCGCAATGGCTGGCAGTTTGTTGCGACCCTGCAAAATTGTCAAGAAACCCTTGGATTCAGGGACTTGCCGCGCCCCAGCTTGGCCAGGGCACGCGCAGCAGGATCGCCGCCTTGCTCGCTTCGCGCCGCGGGGGCAGCATGTAGCCCAGTCGTCCCAGTCACTGGAGCTGCTATGACCCTCATCCTTACGGGCATTGCCTTGTTCATGATCGCGCATGTGGCAAGTGTGTTTCCGCCGATCCGCAACCGCATCGTCAGCCGCATTGGCGTCAATGCCTGGCGCGGCACGCATTCGCTGTTGTCTCTGGCCGGGCTGGTGATTGTGGGGATGAACTGGTCCCACGCCGCGTCGACGGCGATCTTTGCGCCAAGCCCGCTCGCGATCCGGCTCGCCCCTTATACCAACACGCTGGCATTGATTCTCTTCGTCGCCGGCGGGTTCAATTTTCCCGGTTATCTGCGGGCACGGCTGCATCATCCGATGGTGATCGGCGTCTTGATCTGGTCGGTCACCCACCTGCTTGCGAACGGTGGCCTGCGCCAGACGCTGTTGTTCGGCAGTTTTGCGGCCTATGCGAGCTTCGCTTTGCTGGTGGCGGTGGCATTTCGAAAACGCGCAACGCTGACGCCACACTTCGCAGCGGACATCAAGGCCGGCGTGATCGGCGCACTCGCGAGCGCCGCCGTCATGCACGGGCACGTCTGGCTATTTGGCGTGCCCGCAGTAATTGGCAACTAATCAGACGCGGAAGCGAAACGTCACGCTATCCAGTTCAGCGGCGTTTTTCTTGAGCGCTTGGGCGGCACGTGCAGCGCTCGACCTCTCGGTCACGGCCTCCTCCACCTGATGTGGGATCCGGCCCACTTGCTGCGCAAGGAGCGCACCTGGGTTTGATCCTTCGGCAACTCACCCTTTTCCACCTGCCCCTGCAGGCCCGCGGCCACGCTGTACGCCATATCAATCGCCGAGGTGTGCGTTAGCCGGCGTCGTCGAGCAGTTGCGTTCGCTGGTAGGCAATCTGCAGCGCAGCGAGGAACAGCATGCCAAGCCATGCAACCGCAACGAGCACCAGCAAGCGGGTCTTGCGGCTGAGCTGTGCGAACATCCGGCATGAAGGCAACATCAACGTTGACGGCAAGGCGCCGAGTCAACTGCGATACGGACGATGGAGGCGCCTTATGCGCTACATTGGCGTCCGATTCTCATCCGCCCTGCCCCATGAAGCTCTACCTTGCCGGCCCCGATGTGTTCCGAACCGATGCGCGCGAATGGGCTGCGGCCGCCCGCGCGCTGTGCCGGCGCTTCGGCCATGACGCGCTGGTGCCACTCGATAGCGATGCGAAGGACGCCGCCAGCATTTACGCTGCCAACGTTGCGATGATCCGCGCCGCCGATGCGGTGCTCGCCAATCTGGCGGAATTCCGGGGTGCCGAACCCGATTCCGGCACGGCGTTCGAAGTCGGGTTCGCCATCGCACTGGGCAAACCCGTGATTGGCTACCTGCCTACGAACGAAGCACTGGCAGATCGGATCGCGCGCCATTGCGGGCCATTGACGCAAGACGACGGCGGCCTGCTCGATGGCAGCGGCTTGCGCGTCGAGCAGTTCGGCCTGCCGCTCAATCTGATGCTCGCGGTGCCTGCACGGATCGTTGTGGGGGATCTATCGGTCGCGCTTGGCGCGTTGCCCCACCAGCCAGCCGGCGGCTGATTCGAATCAATCGGGAATCATCGTATCGCTTGGCGGCGCCACACACAGGGGACAGAATCCGGTCTCCCTACTTCGTACGAGCGCCCGCCATGCATGCCGCCAGACCGGAAGTAACGCGAACCTTGCTCGCCGTAATGACGATTGCGCTGCTGATCGTCACCTCGCTGTGGGTGCTGAGACCCTTCCTGGGTGCCCTGATCTGGGCAACGATGATCGTGGTGGCCACCTGGCCGCTGATGACGGCGCTGCAGAGACGGTTGTGGGGCAAGCGGGGCCTCGCGACGGCGGTGATGGTGGGCGCATTGCTGCTGGTGTTGTTCGTACCGCTCACGATTGCGATCACAACCGTCGTATCGAACGCAGACAAGGTGGCCGAACTCGTTCCGAAGTTGCAGGAAGCCACGGTGCCCGAACCGCCTAGCTGGGTTTCGGGCCTGCCGATGGTGGGCGACAAGATCGCCAGCTTCTGGCATGGGGTTGCCGTCAACGGCGTAGCCCCGCTGCTCGCAAACGTCAAACCTTATGCCGGCGATGCGCTGAAGTGGCTGGCTTCGCAGGCGGGCGGCCTCGGCATGGTGGTGATTCAGTTCCTGCTGACCGTAGCCGTGGCGGGGATTCTGTACAGCACCGGCGAAACCGCGGCACGCGGCGTGCGTGGTTTCGCACGACGACTCTCCGGCGTGCAGGGCGATCGCGTGGTGATCCTGGCCGGTCAGGCAATCCGCGGCGTCGCGCTGGGCATCGTGGTCACTGCCCTGGTGCAATCAACGCTCGGTGGGCTCGGGCTGCTGATTACCGGCGTTCCGTTCGCGGCGGTGCTGTCAGCGATCATGTTCATGTTCTGCCTCGCCCAGCTTGGTCCTGTGCTTGTGCTGCTGCCTGCGGTCGGCTGGCTGTTCTGGAGCGGCGACAACACGATGGGTAGCGTGCTCTTGGTGTGGACACTGATCGTCGGCTCGCTCGACAACTTCCTGCGGCCCTGGCTGATCAAGAAGGGCGCGGATCTACCGTTGCTGCTGATCTTCTCTGGCGTGATCGGCGGCCTGCTTGGGTTCGGCATGATCGGCCTCTTCATCGGCCCGGTGGTGCTTGCCGTCACCTACACGCTTCTGGATGCCTGGATCGGCGACGCCTGGCCGCCTGAAGACAACGCCACGCCTGCCAACGACGGCAAGCAGACTTAGTCGCCGAAGCGCTTTCACAGGCTCTCGCCAATCCCACCGGCGGCCTTGCCAACCCCTTCCGCAAGGCCGCCGATGCTGACACCCAACCTCCTCGGCTGCAAAGCGCGAAGCCATCACCTCGTTGAGCGAGAACTTCGGATCATCGAGCTTGCCCTCCAACTCGTCGCCCGCGAGCGGCAATGTCTGCCGTATCGGCTAGAGGCTGGCTCTGTTCGCCACCTCTGGCTGCGATGCGCTAACAAGCCTGCGCGGCACCAGATCGGCATCAAGAAGTCGTTCGATTCGAGCGAACACCTCTAGCCGTGAAAAAGGCTTCTTCATGAAATCGTCGGCGCCGATTCGGGTACCGAAAAACTGTTCGGTGGCTTGTTCGTTGCCGCTGATCATGATCACCGGAATATCCTTCGTCAGCGGATCACGCCGAAGCGTGCGCAGCGCTGCAAAGCCGTTCATACCCGGGAGGACGATGTCGAGAAAGATGATATCGGGCGTCAGGTCGCGTGCGATCTCGATTCCTTCTTCGGCGGTCAGCGCTTCAAGGGTGACGTAGCCGGCTGAATTGAGCATCTTTCGAAGCGCGGCAACGATGGTCGGTGAGTCGTCAACGATCAGTGCGCTTGTACCCGGCCGCGCATTCTGGCGATCGCGGACGCGTCGCTCCGGGGGCTGGCTAAGACTAGCCCCAACCGCATCAGCGTGGTTTGCCGGCGCTTTTGGAGTCGGCGATTTGGCAAGTATCGATTTGAGCTGATCGAAAAGTCCCACGATGACCTCTGCTGAGTGCGCCCAAGTACGGAGCCTGGTTCAAATCCGGTTGGCGAACAAATCATACCGTCGGCATTCCAGTGTGTGACTGGCTCACGTCAAAAGCGTGAGCGCCCATGCGGCGGGCGTCACAGTGCGGCTCAATTACCGATCGGCCTCAAGGGCGAAACAGCGCCAACGCTAGACGGAGGCCGATACGATCGCCCAAAGGCGCCGGCAACCTGTCGCATTTCACAGTCCTTTATATTCCATAGAGATATGCTGTCGGCTTAAACAAAATTTCGTGCTTCGACGGACCGTTCCGATGCCTGGTTTCTCACTTTCTGGTCTGCTTTCGCGCAGTTTTTCCGACGCCAACCGCCTGCTGCGTCTTGCCAGCCCGCTGGGCGCCGATTCACTGTTGGTGGAAACCGCACGAATCCGCGAATCGGTGGGGGAAGGTGGCTTTGAACTCGATCTGATGCTCTTGAGCGAGGATGCCCACATCGCGCACAAATCGCTGATCGGGCAACCGGTGTGTTTGACGCTGCTGACCGATGGCCTCGTGAGCCGCGATCGTCCCTTTCACGGCTATGTAACCGGATTTGGTCTGCAAGGCGCCGATGGGGGGCTTGCACGCTATCGCATGCGGGTTCAACCGTGGCTCGCCTTCCTTGGCCACAACCGCGATAGCTGGGCCTTCCAAGATCAGAACGTCGTTGCGATCTGCGATGAGCTCTTTGCTGGTTGGCAAGGCCAGGGCAAGTTGGTGCCGCAGTGGCGCTGGGAGTTGTCCGAGCCCGACGCGCTCCTCCCGCGCAGCCTGTGTGTGCAGCATGGTGAGAGTGATCTGGCCTTCGTCGAACGCTTGCTTGCCGAGGAAGGCCTGTTTTATTGGTTTGAGCACACCGCCGATTCGCACACGCTGGTCATCGCAGATCATAACGGCGCGTTCAAGCAAGTGCCGCCGATGCGCTTTCACCGCGCTGATGCCACCGAAGTGGCCGACACCGTACAAAGCATGCAGCGAAGCTCGCGCGTGATGCCCGACACCGTGCGCATTGTTACGTGGGACTACCGCGCCCATCAGCGTGTCACCGTGGAAGCACGTGGCAAGCAGTGCGGGCCGATCTCGCTGGTGCGCAGCGATTCGCCCGGCCTTTACGCTTTCCCGACAGTCGAAGACGGCGAGCGCTACGCGCAGCGCCAGCTGCAAGCCTGGCAGTGCCGCATTCACTCTTACCCAATCCGTAGCACCGTACGCCGCCTTGCCCCAGGCAGCCGCAGCGTGATCACCGATGGCCCGTTCGGCCCGCCAACCGGTGTGCCGGTCGCCGTCCTCAGTGTGGAACACGAAGCGCGCAACAACCTTGCTGCTGATGTGCTGGCGCAGATCCGCGAAGTCCTGGGGCCGGCACCTGCCCTTACTCTGCTCGAATCGCTGAGCGACACAACAAAAGCCGGCCAAGCGGTGCGCAATGAAGCGGACACCCCGCTCTACTACAACCGGGCGCACAGCATCCCGGCCGATACACCCTACCGCCCCCTGACTTGGGATCAGCACGGTGCGCGCATCCATGCTAAACCCACCGTGCGCGGCACGCAGACGGCGCTGGTCGTCGGCGTTTCGGGTACGCCGCTCACCGCAGATCGTGACGGCCGCATCAAGATCCAGCTGCCGTGGCTACGCGGCGGCCATGCGCAAAGCCGCCTCGCCCATCCAAGCGGCGACGACAACGCCCGCGCGAACGAAACCGTCGGCACCTGGGTTCGCGTCGCGACTGCGCTAGCTGGTGACAACTGGGGCGCCCATTTCACCCCGCGCTTGGGCCAGGAAGTGCTGGTGGACTTCTCCGAGGGTGACATCGACCGCCCGATCGTGATCGGGCTCGCCTACAACGGCCGCGGGCAAGACAACGCGCAAGGCAATCAGGTCAGCAGCGGCAGCGCCAACGCCACGGGCAACGCACCCGCGTGGTTCCCCGGCACAGCCGGTGCGCATGCCCACAAGCCGGTGTTTGCTGGTATCAAGACTCAGGCGCTCGCAACGAGTCAGGCCGGCAGCGGTGGGCATAACGCGCTGGTGTTCGACGCTACGCCGGGTCAGGACGGTCTTCGCCTTTCCACCACGCAGCACGATAGTCGCCTGCAGCTGGGTCACCTGCGTGCACAAACCGACAACGCCCGCGAAGCAGCCCGTGGCCACGGGGTGGAACTGGCCACTGACGCCGCCGGTGCAGTGCGCGCCGCGCAGGGGCTGCAAGTCTCAGCCGGCGAATCCGGCCACCGTGGTGTGCCGCACGTCGATGCGAGTGGCGTCACCTCGGTGCTGGAAAGCAGTAGCGAACTCGCGATCGCCCTCGCTAAAGCCGCAAACACCTCACGCGCCAAACTGCCGAAAGACCCGTCCGAGCCGAAGCAACTGCCACCGCTCGAAGGCACAACAACGCAATCCAAGGAACTGGCCGAGACCACCAGCACCAACCAAAGCCCCGCCGGTATCGCAGGCGGCACCGGTACCGTCAGCGCTTGGGCTGCGCCGCACCTCGCCCTATTCGGTGAAGCGGGCATCACACTCAGCACCCCGGCCCACAGCACCACCGTAGCCAACGACCTCACCGTCACCGGCGGCAACAGCATCGAAGCCGCCGCGCAGGGCGCGATCCGCTGGGCCAGCGGTGCCGGCCTCGTGCTCTACACCGTGGGCAGGAAGCCCGATGGTGCACGCCCGATCACCGACATCGGCCTGAGGCTGCATGCCGCCGCGGGCAAAGTCACCGCCCACGCCCACGACAACACCGCCACCGTGGCAGCGCAAAAGCAGGTCACGATCGCCAGCACGCACGCCAGCATCCAGATCAGCGCCAAGCGCCACGTCCAGCTC